>DGIK01000094.1 GCA_002393195.1 Bacteroidales bacterium UBA3824
CCAAACAAAAAATGCGAAACCGCCGTTTCCGAAATGGCGGTTTCGTATTTTTTGTTAGAGAAAAACACTTCCGAGGCTGCGACCATACGAGTCAAAAGCATCTGACGGACGCCGTGCGCTGTTCGTTGGAGAATTTTGCGCTGTTAGGAAACCGCGACCGTCAGGATTCCGATGCTGTGAGGCGGGTGAGAGTGGTGCCGCTGTTTGCGGTATCGAATATGTTTGGTAGATAATTTTTTGATTATTAATGGATTGTATTTTTTTTATAAAAAAGTTGCGAAAAAATTTGGTAGAAAAATAATTATTGTTTTCCTTTGCGATTGTAATATAGACAAAATTGAAAGGCATTTGCTTGGGACTGACATACTTGGAAAGTGCAAAATTCAAAGTGTTATGGTCAGTTCTCGCAAATGCCCCATACTCCTATCAAAGGGTGTGGGTTTTCTTTATGGTTATAACAGGGTTTTTGCACTACCTCAAGTATGCTATAAAGATGCTCGCACCCTTTCTTTTTTGTGTTGTTGTT
Organism: Bacteroidales bacterium UBA3824; assembly: GCA_002393195.1. Taxonomy (GTDB): domain Bacteria; phylum Bacteroidota; class Bacteroidia; order Bacteroidales; family UBA3824; genus UBA3824. The sequence goes on from DGIK01000094.1 coordinate 527, forward strand.
GAACCTAAATAAATGATAACATGAAAAAGGTTTTACTAATGGCAATTTTATTAAGTACGCTGAGTTGCAGCGGTCAGGAAGGAAATCTACCCGACAAGAAGACTATGGCGGTGATTAAGAAGGCAGAAAATGTTTGTATGTATCTCATTGATCCAATGACGGATGTTTTTTCAAATGGTGAAATACAAGGATACGCGGTTGCAGGCAACAGAATAGAAGTATCCAATGTCCAAAAGGACTCACTGTTTTCACTTGTACAAGGAAGCTTCGCAAACTACAAATCAAGTGAAACAGTCAAAATGAGTACATTTATTCCCGAATGCGCTTTCCAATTCGTAAAAGCTAATGACACTGTAAATTTATTGCTTGATTTCCATGCCGACATCATGAGTTTTGCGCACAAAGCCAAAAACAGCAAGTTGAGTTTTGCTAAGACACATGAGCCTTTAGTATCGTTTGTAAACAGCCTTAAACCCAAAGACGAATCGCCTCTTATGGAAGGCGAGGTTGACTCAAAATCAATGATTCCAAAAGAAATCTTGGATAAGATTGTTGCAGCGGATTCTTTGACTTGGTATATCATTGATGCGTTGGGTCAACCGTCTGCCAGTGTCGAGACTTTCAACAATGCATTGATATTACAACAGAAAGGCGACAAAAATGCCAAGTTGGTATCAGCGATTTTGTCTGCGCCATCAAGTTTTGTAAAATCCGACCGTATCAAGGAAAGTGTATTTATGCCCGATTTGGGAATTAGAATGCTTGTCAACAACAAACCTGCGGTTGACATTCTATTTTCGTTCTACTGCGATGAATGTAAAATAATCAGTGGAGAAAACATATTCCAATCTGATTGTCAAAGGATAAAAAAAGATATTGTAAAAACCGCTCTCAATGTTTTCCCAACAGACAAATATTTGAGAGTATTGTCTAACCAATAAATCTACGCAGCTATGAAAAAAATATTATTTTTTTTCCTGTTTGTCTGCATCGGCGTAAATCTTTCGGCGCAGACATTGCATACGCTGATTTTCATCAATAAGTCAGAGCCAGGACGAGAGTCCGACCGTACCGCTGACTTCAACAAGATGACTACATTCATCAACGATGTTGCAAGGCGTATCGGTTATTCTAACGATTTGCGCACCCACACAGGCAGCGAATTTACCGTATCCAAAGTCCTGAGCGAAATCCGCAGTCTCAATGTTGGGAGCAACGATGTTGTGATATTTTATTATCATGGACACGGGACAAATACGTCGGACAACCGTACCAATACTCAATGGCCAGCCATGCACATAACGCCAAATGGTAACGACCTTTCGGCGGCAACATTCTTGGAACATTCCAAGGTGAAGGAAGAATTGGAAAGCGTTTGTGGTCAGGCAAAACTTGTGCTTTGTATCGCCGATTGTTGCAATAGGTTTTCATTTAAGCCTAATCCGCCTGCGAAAATGGTCCCAAGGGACAGGGATAATATCAAAAAATTGTTCACAGGGTTCAGCGGACAGAAGTTCATAATGGTTTCGGCAAGCAAACCGGGACAGTATGGTTACAGTGCAAACACAGGCTCTATTTTCGGTGATTATTTCAGAAGTGCAATCAACTATTATTCTGAAAATAGCAGCAATCCTACTTGGGACGAAGTATTGTACCGTGCGCAGTCGCAGACCAAAGACGACAATGCAAGGTCGGGCAATATTTCCGAGCCGCAATTTACGATATACAACAAAACGCAATCGTCTCCGAAAATTATTCCGGCTGACGTTAATGGTGATTTATATTAAAAATATGACGATATGAAAAGGGTATTATTATTGGTGCTTATGCTGTTGTCATTTTCGGCATATTCACAAACAGTCCATTTTATGCTGTTTGCGGCGACTAACGACGCGGATCTGGGAACTGCCGCTGAAAATGTGAAAAAATATTTCACATACACATTCGTTCCTTCTCTGAGGAACAATAGTGGCATGTCCGTCAGTGCCAACTATTATTGCGGCAGCGATTTTTCCAAAAGCAAATTGGAAAGCGTATTGGGTAATTTGTACAGCAACAGCAATGACGTAATAATATTCTACTTCTACGGGCATGGTTTCAACGACTGCCGTCCGGCATGTCCAAATCCCAATAACTATCCCACAATAACATTGGGGACAAACGAAGGCCCTATTAATCCGAGAATGAAAAGCGAGTTGGATATTTTCAACACCTTGAAAGCCAAACCACACAAGCTTTTGATTACGATTGCGGAATGTTGCAACAGGTGTATGGGCGGCAGTTGTACACCGATGTCCATAATCGTACCCAATCCAGCTGTGGATTTGTCGGCGCAAAAAATCAGACAATTGTTTTCTGCGACTGGCGATTACATTGTCAGCAGCAGTTCAAAAGGCGAGTATTCTTTTTCTGGAAATATGGGATTCTTCACAAGCGGATTCAAAAACGCACTTGAAGAAGAACTGTCTTCGACAAGGAGCGGTTATCCGAGTTGGACTTCAATTTTTAGCAATGCTGCATCAAAGACGACGGCAATGGCAAGCAAGCATGATTTCGAGGGAGGAAAGTGCGTTCAGCATCCGCAATGGAAAAAAGAAACGACTTCTCCCTCCTCAACCATCGAAAACTTGCCATCATTATATGACAATGGATGTGAATATGTTGATTTGGGATTACCGTCAGGAACTCTTTGGGCTTCTTGCAATGTAGGTGCTTCCAATCCATGGGATTATGGTTATTATTTTGCTTGGGGAGAAACAAAGTCTAAATTAGATTATTCTTGGTCAACATACATTTATTGCAAACGTCATTCGACTAAAATTATCAAGTATTGTTCTGATGATAATATTTCTGAATTGCAATCAGTGGACGATGTAGCTACCATACTTTTAGGAAACAATTGGTGTATGCCCACAAAAACACAGTGGGATGAGCTTATGTGCAAGTGCATTTGGATATGGTCAAAACGTGGATATATAATTAAAAGCAAAAATAATGGAAATCAAATAGTTTTACCTCTTGCTGGTTATAAGATTGGAAAAACACTCTACTATGATGGTTCTATGGCTAACTATTGGTCGTCATCACTTGACACTCGTGGGCGAGATTGTGCCTGGATTCTTACTTTTGGCGACGGCATTAGTCAGAAAATAATCAATGATTTGCGCTGTCGAGGTCACTCTGTTCGCCCTGTACGGAATATCAATTAACAAATTATATTAATCTATTCAAAAGTAAATTGAATATGAAAAAACGTACTCTTGTATAATAATCACATTTTTATTGTATTTGGGATCTAACGATATATAATTCGTTTTATGCTGATAGTGTCATCACCCTTAGCGGTGATTCATTGAAAAAGAATTTGCCCCAAAAAAATCCTTGCAAATCTCAAAAATTCAATCTAAATTTGCACCAAACAAAAAATGCGAAACCGCCG
>DGIK01000114.1:0-133 GCA_002393195.1 Bacteroidales bacterium UBA3824
CAAGAAAGAGCGTATCGGCCGTATCTTCAAAATCAAGGCAAAAGACCGCGTTGAAATCGAGGAAGCCGTAGCAGGCGACATCGTTGCCCTCATCGGCTTGAAGGAAACCAAGACTGGCGACACCCTCTGCGAC
>DGIK01000114.1:186-8433 GCA_002393195.1 Bacteroidales bacterium UBA3824
ACACCCTCTGCGACGAGGATCATCCCGTATTGCTCGAAAGCATCACCGTTCCGCCGCCAGTAATCCAGCTCAAGGTCAGCCCGAAAAACAAGAAGGATCAGCAGAAGATGGGCGAGGCACTCCACAAACTCGCAAACGAGGACCCCTCATTCGCAGCATCTTACGACGAGGAGACCAACGAGACCGTCATCGCAGGTATGGGCGAGTTGCACTTGGAAATTATGGTTGACCGCTTGAAGGAAGAGTTTAAACTCGACGTTGAGGTCGGCGAACCCTCGGTTGCATACCGCGAGACATTCCTCGAGGAGAGGGATTGCGAATACAAGTACGCTAAGCAGTCGGGCGGTAAGGGTCAGTACGCTTACATCAAGATGATTATGACCCCGAATCCTGGCAAGGGCTACGAGTTCGAGAACACCGTCAAGGGTGGTCACATCCCCGGCGAGTTCATTCCTTCGGTTGACAAGGGTATCCAGAAAACCTTGGAGAAGGGCGTTTTGGCAGGCTTCCCGGTTGTCGATGTCAAGATCAACCTCTACGACGGTGGTTTCCACCCGGTTGACTCCTCCGACTTCGCATTCCAGACCTGTGCGTCCATCTGTTTTAAGGAAAACTTCATGAAGGCTCATCCGGTATTGCTCGAACCCGTGATGAAACTCGAAGTAATCACTCCCGACGAGTATATGGGCGACATCATCGGCAACCTCAACAAGCGTCGTGGCCGCATCGAGCAGCAGGGGCCTCACCCGCACCGCAAGGGCTTGACCGAAATCAAGGGCTTCGTTCCTTTGGCAGGTATGTTCGGTTACGCCAACGACCTCCGCAACATTTCTTCTGGCCGTGCCAACTTCTCGATGGAGTTTGCACAGTACGAGCAGCTCAACGCCGCTACTCAGGAAGAGGTATTGAAGAAACTCGCTCAAAAGCGCGAGCAAGAGGCCGCCAACAAGTAGGCTAATTTGATTGACACAATGCAATAATAAAAACGGCTGTCACAGAGACGTGGCAGCCGTTTTTTTATGCAATCCTTGAAAACGTGCAGAATCAGCACTTCCGCAACCCTTGAAAACATAAGAAAATATATTTGCGTAAGTCTTGAAAACGTGTTATATTTGCAAAGTCTTAACTCTTGAAAACGTGAAATATATGGAACTGATTGCAAACCCAATATACGATTCGGCGTTCAAGTACTTGCTTGAAGACGACAGGATAGCCAAGATACTGATTTCGGCATTGCTGAACCTTGAGACCGCCGACATCATAGAACTTCAGCAGATGAAGAACGACGTCGTGGACAGCAACCGCCGCGACTTGAAGATTTTTCACGTCGATTTTTCAGCGAAGATTGTGGACAGAGAGACGGGACGCGAGGAACAGGTTTGCATCGAGCTCCAAAAATCCTGGCACAAGGAGGAATACCAACGTTTTAGGACATACCTCTCTACGCAGATTGGCAACGAATCCAACGTTGACAAGGACGGCTATCCGCTACATATAATTTCCGTATATATTTTTGGGCACGTCGTTGTAAGCGAATACGGCAAATATCCGGTTCTATACATCAACCCACACGTTGAGGATCCTCTCGGCAATGTTTTGAAAGGCAATTTTCCAAACGGCAAGCGCAACCGTTTTCTTGACGCAATGGCGTACAATATGGTGATTGTCCAGATTCCATACGTAAACGCCCGCCCAAACTCACGACTTGACAAAATCCTGAGCATCTTCGACGCCGCGCCAAACAGCAAAGTAATAGAATATCCAATACCTCCGTTGCCAGACACAGACGCCGACAAGAAGGAAATCGACTACATCGTCCGCCGTCTTACAGAAGCCGCCGCCAACAATGAGGTACGCCGCAAGATGAGTTACGAGCGATACATCGACAACATCATTGACGGCAAGGCAGACGCCGAGGAGAAATACGCCCAAAGTCGGACTCTTATTAAGGAGCAGCAAGAGAAATTGGAGGAGAAGGACAAACAATTGGAGGAAAAGGACAAACAATTAGAAAACGTCATCGCCAAATCCGTCCTTGCACTGTCAGGTGCTAAAAGCGCGTCGGAAATTGCAGAAATGCTTGGCATCGAAGTATCTATCGTCGAGCAAATAATCAATGCGCAATAAATTTTGGGGTAAAAAACTATCATAATAAATCTATGTATTTCAATGTGTTAATAAAAATGCTAAAAAAAATTGATTTTTTTTAGCATTTTTTTTGCATAATTCAAATATTTGATATTTCTTTGCATTGGATATTCACGGCGACGATACATAGCCGGAGGAGATTCCAAGGACGTTTTATTTGACGATTATCTTCTGCACATCAAACTTCGCAACTTTGAAATTCGCTTGAAGATACGGCAACAAAAAACGTCCACGCTATATGTGCATATCATCGTGTACCATATCCTTTCTATTATTATGGTACACTTTTGCGAGGCGTGGACTTTTGCGTTGCTTATCCAAGCGAATAGGCAATGCGAAGGCCTGATGTGTGGGATAAGTGACAAAAAAGAAATCCCACGTCTTTTTTTGTATTAATCCGAGTTTGGGAAGTTCTACGGGCAAACATTCATAATCAAAATGAAATTGAGAGTTCTGTTGGCAGTTGTCGCCACTGTCGGGGCAGTTGGATTCGCCTCGGCACAAAAGACAACGACAGTAGAAATCACGGGCAACGAGGCTCGCATGACGGACGCTGTCTCGGCAGTGCATGCACGCCCATTGGTCTGCGACGTCAAAATGAAGACCTACTATCAGTCTGACCCGAAAACTGGTGCAATCAACAAAGCAGCCAAGAACACCGATTTATCGTGGTGCATCGAAAACGACTTCCACAAGATTGAGAAAGAAACTTCTCGATTCACCGACTACTGGTTTCTTTCAAGAGAAGACTTCTATGCCGTGTATGTGAAAAACAATCACATTGATGTTGAAAATCTGAAAAACTACGCAATGTTCCGTTCGCAGCAATACCACAAATGCGATGTAATCCTTGCACCGGTATTCAATTATCGTACGGCAACAAACGACGAAAAGGGCGCGGCAGGTGATGTCTACTTGACACTGACAGTAATGGGCTTTGCAGGTGATTTCATCAATTTCCGACAAGCAACTATGGAAGACTTCGACTTGTTGAAACAGAACGCTGAACTCGAGTACGACAGACAACGTCAGGGTATTTCAAGTAATAGTGGTAAGGACGCTAACTAATTATTCACACACAAAATCAATAAAAAATGAAAAAAATATTCACACTAATTGCTGCACTCGCAATGATTGTCAGTGCGGCGACAGCACAAATTGTGCATTCTGGCGGCGTGAAAATCAACGAGGAGAAGACGCCATCCGAGTCTATGTGGTACGCAAGGTTCGGACTCAACATGATGAAATGCGGTGGAGATGTGTCGGACTTTAAGGATTACATCAAGAGCAACCTCGGCTATCAAATTGTCTGGGGATTCGAGAAACCATTAGGTCCATTGTTTTGGGGTATGGAGTATGGACTGGGTTCACGCGGCTACAAGCTAAAAGATGGAGATGCGAAGGAGACCTGGTTTGCACACAACGGTTATTTCTCACCTTTCAACCTTGGCTACAAATATGCCGTATCAGGGGACTTCGAAGTAGAAGGTCACATAGGAGCATACGTAAGTGGCGACTATGCAGGCAAGTTTGTGGAAGATGACGGACACGACTCTGAAGACTTCAGCATTTATGATGCCGACGATTACTCCTACGTAGATGCTGGTATGGTATTCGGCTTTGGAGTATGGTACAATTCGGTAGGACTTGACTTCAGCTTTCAGAAAGGATTTATTAATATGACAAAAGACGTAAAAGTACACACAAGCAACTTTATGATACGTCTTGGCTTCAAATTCTAAGAACTATGATGTTGCAGTAGCGGATACCAACCATCTACGTTGCTGCAACATTATTTGTATAAACAAACTAATAATTATCTGTAAGATTATGAAGAAGATAATAATTACGTTGCTGGCGATGTTTTCAGTCATCTATGCAAATGCACAGGACGATTCGCAACTTTTTGAAAAAGAATACAAGTTCCCTCTTGCAAACAACAATGGGAAATGTAGCGTTACTGGAGTGATGGATTTCACGACAGCAAGTTTTGATGATGACGACCTTTTCACCAACTTGTACGTATGGATAACGGAAAACATTGGACAGGATAAGGTGCTGAAGATGAGCCCTGCGAACAAAATAATCTCGTGCAGGTATTCAGCAGAGGGTAATTCCGCAGCAATAACAGGGAAAAAGAATACATATTATTTTTCCACCGCATTTAGGATCGCTGACAAGCATGTCTATGTAACGCAATCCGAGTTGGAAGTTCTTCCCGCTATTTCATTCAATAAGAAGAACGTTGGAATCGAAAAATATGCTGCGCTCAAAAAGCCAGCGGACAAAAACATCATAGACGAGTTCAACGATGTAAACAATGAGGTGTTAGAACAAATTATGGATTTTGTCGGCACCAACGTACCAGAGCATGTCAACAATTGGGACAACATCGTATCAAAACGAGTTACGGAAGGCATGACAATGACAGAAACAAAACTTGCACTCGGTGCGCCACAATCTGTCGTAGAAGGCAACACGGAGACACAATGGATTTACGGTCTTTCGCTAATCGTCTATTTCGACGATGGCAAGGACACCGACCCGAAGACTAAGAAAACAGTAACAAGGGAAAAGAAAGTGACAAGAATTCTAAGATAAAGGCGACAACTTTTTTTTCATGTATCTATTAATAAAGGGATTGGCTTTGGAAGTCAATCCTTTTTTGTGGTTATCAATCAACACCTTAACAACAATGAAATCCGCAACCCTTAAAAACGTGGGAATTTGATATGTGCGTAACCCTTAAAAACGTGGTAAAATATATTTGCATAACTCATAAAAACGTGGTAAATTTGCGCAGTCGTAACTCTTAAAAACGTGATATTTATGGAACTGAAAAGAAAATTCTACGATAAACTTATACAATGGAAGTTGAAATCGAAGGGCTCTACTTCAATGTTGATTGAGGGAGCAAGGCGTGTGGGCAAAAGTTATGTGGCGACAATGTTTGCAAAAAACAATTATAAGTCGCACATTATCATAGACTTTGCAAACATCGACCCTGCGGTAACTGGAATTTTCGAGCACAATTCCACAGATTTAGAATTGTTTTTCAACAAATTGTCGGCTTATTACGGTGTCAAACTACACAGGCGCGAAAGCCTGATTGTATTTGACGAAGTGCAACTTTACCCAAAAGCGCGTCAGTTGACCAAATATCTTGTAGCCGACGGACGATTCGATTATCTTTTGACAGGATCGCTGATAACCCTCAAACAAAACGTCGAAAACATCATCATCCCGTCAGAGGAAGAAAGTCTGACAATGTTTCCACTTGATTTTGAGGAATTTCTATGGGCAATTGGCAACGATGTTATGGCAGACTACATCAAAGAATGTTTCAAAAACAAAACACCACTCGGACAGGCGATGCACCGCAAAGCGATGGACTATTTCAAGCAATATATGCTTGTAGGCGGGATGCCTCAGGCTGTGCTTGAATACACACAAAATTATGATTTCGAGAGCACAGACGCTATCAAACGCAGAATTTTGAAACTGTACCGCAACGACATATCCAAGTTTGCAAAGGGCTATGAATCAAAAGTTTCTGCCATTTTTGACGAAATTCCGTCCCAACTTTCCAAACACGAAAAGAAATTCAACCTCGCGTCCCTAACCAAAACGGCACGTATGCGCGAATATGAAGACGCATTTATGTGGCTTGCTGATGCAAAAGTTGTCAATACGTGTTTCAACAACACCGACCCAAACCGTGGTCTTGGACTCAATATGGTACAGTCGTCGCTCAAATGCTATATGGCTGATACAGGGCTCCTTTTTAGCCTTGCATTTTCCGAAACAGAAATTATGGACAACGAAATATACAAGGCAATTCTTTTTGACAAACTACACCTAAACGAAGGAATGTTTATGGAAAATATTGTTGCTCAGATGCTTGTATCGTCAGGACACCGTTTGTTCTTTTATTCCAAAAACTCGCCAGACAATGCTGACGACCGCATTGAAATCGATTTTTTAATAGCCCAAGGTCGCAAAATAGCACCCTTGGAAATCAAATCTGCGCGGTATCAGCAACACGTGTCGCTTGACAAGTTCATTGCAAAATACAAATCGCGCATCGGCAGCAAGTACATTGTATATACCAAAGACCTGATGGAAACAGACGGCATCCTATTCATCCCCGTTTATATGACAAGCCTGATATAGCGGATGTTTACGCCCCAACTACCCTCTCTATCTCCGCCAATTCCTCCTCCGTCAGCGGCGCGATGCCAACAATTCCTGCATTGTCGATGATTTGTGAGGGGCGGCTTGCACCGATGAGAACGCTTGTGAGGTCTGAATCCTTCAAGACCCACTTCAACGCCAACTGCGAAAGGCTGCAACCGTGCTCCTTAGCAATCTGATTGAGTGCCTTTACCTTTTGCAAAACTGAATCGGTGATGTCGTTGGGTTTCAAGAATTTGCCACTCTTGACGGCGCGGCTGTCCGAGGGAAGCCCGTTGAGATAACGGTCGGTGAGCAGACCTTGCGCCAACGGCGAAAAAGCGATGATGCCCTTGCCGAGAGTGCGGGCGGTGGCTTTGAGACCGTTTTTTTCGATAGTGCGGTCAAAGATGCTGTAACGGTTTTGATTGATAATAAAAGGCGTGTGCAATTCCTGCAAAATCGCCGTCGCCCGCGCCAAAGTTGCGCCATCGTAGTTGGAAATGCCCACATACAACGCCTTGCCGGAGCGAACTATTTGGTCGAGGGCAAGCATAGTCTCCTCCAAAGGAGTTTCGGGATCCATCCTGTGATGATAAAAAATGTCAACGTACTCCAATCCAAGGCGTTTGAGGCTTTGGTCGAGGCTCGCAATCAAGTATTTGCGGCTGCCCAAATCGCCGTATGGACCGGGCCACATATCGTAACCGGCTTTTGTGGAAATTATCAACTCGTCGCGCAGACCGCCGAATGTGTCGCGCAAAATCTTGCCAAAATTTGTTTCCGCCGAGCCGGGCACGGGACCATAATTGTTGGCAAGGTCAAAGTGTGTGATGCCGAGGTCGAAGGCGGTGCGGCACATCGCCACCATATTGTCGTAGTTGTCAATAGAGCCGAAATTGTGCCACAGACCAAGCGACACGGCGGGGAGTTTCAATCCGCTTTTGCCGACGCGATTGTACGTCATCGTGGAGTAGCGGGCGGGGGATGGAGTGTAAGTTGCCATAAAACGTCAATTATTTTGTTATAAAAACAACAGCATTTTTGCCAATCCGAAGCCGAAATATGTGCCGATTGCGTAACCAAACAAGCCTACCGCAATGCCGGGGCCGATGACAGCCTTGTTGTGAAGGACGCTGCCCATCACCGGCGCGAATGGCGGACTGCAAATCAATGATATACTTGTAGTTAACGTTGTGTCGGTGTCCACACGCATTATCGCACTAAACAACACGTGCAGCAAAAACGAACCAAACGTTACTATCGCAGTGAAACTTATTAGATTGGCATCGACTTCCGAAAGCACTTTGAGACTCACTTGCGACGCCACCGCCACGCTGAAAATCAAGATGAAAAACGTGCCAAGTTCAAAGGTGCGTTTGATGGCGCGGACACGTTTGTTGATGGAGGCAATTATCGACAACAGCGATATTGAGAGAATGAACACCGATTGAAACGCCTCCTTTGGGAACAACATTGCGATGCCCGCGCCGAGGATTATTATTATTACCGTCAATAGCAATGCCTTGCCAAGGTCTTTGAGATTGTCGCGGCGAAAAAGACCGAGGAAAAGTTCGCTGTCGTGGTTTTCGATTTTGAGGTCGATGTCCACCTTTTCGCGGTCGTCCTTGAAGGCTGGAAGTACCAATCCAAGCGTTTTTTTGCCAAAAACAATCACAAAAAACAGATAAATCGCGCTCAAACCCATACTATAAGCCGACACAACGCCGTATGTCTTGTCATCGACACCGAGAGCAGTCTTCACAGAGGCGATGTTGACGTCGCCGCCCGTGTATTTGCCCGACAACATACCGCCCACCGACGAATACAACTGCGGGTCTTCGCGTCCAAACATCACAAAACCGATTACTACAGACAACGTACACGCCGCCAATCCACCCACCATCGATTTAAGGAACGGCGGGG
>DGIK01000114.1:8494-14283 GCA_002393195.1 Bacteroidales bacterium UBA3824
GGGGCAAGCCGCGTCCACGACTTGATGTCGGCTGAAAATAGCATCAATGGAATAGCAAACGGCACAGCCACCGACACGATGGAATTTTGCAGGGCGTGCGTAGCCTCATCGTCGGGAATGATGCCCGCAAGACCAAGCGCACAGCCAAAAATATATACCAAAATGATGCTGCCCACCTTGTTGAGGACTGGGTATTTATAAGTAAGCCACAACACCAACAGCGGCAGCAAAATGCAAGTAAGGATGATTAACATAATCAAAAATTGTATTTATAAAAACTGGCGGCAAAGTTAACAAAAAAAACCGCAACAACATCAGTCGCGGCCTTTTTTCTAAATTTAAAATGATGGAAATCTTTACTTCAATGCGTCAGCGAGTACGCCGAAAGCCTCGGTGCGGTTGTAGCCTTCGTCCCAAATGCCGAGCGTGGTGGCAAAATTTTAGCAATATTATTCAGCCGCAACGGAATTTTTTATTTACCTTTGCAAAAGAAATCACTACTATGACAGACAGCAAATCAAATGCGAAAAATCGTTACACTTATTATATATAGTCTATTGACGTTTTTGTCGATGGCAACAGCGCAGACCGGATATTATATCCCGTCGGAGAGATATTCCGGCGGCACGGTCAGCGACATCTGCCAGGATAAATACGGTTTTGTGTGGATTGCCACCGACAATGGGCTCAATAGGTTCGACGGTTACAATTTCACCACCTACAACCACTCCTACGAAGATTCGCTCACCATCAACAACAACATCGTAACCAAACTACTCTGCGACCGAGAAGGCAACCTTTGGGTGGGCACCCGAATGGGTCTTGCGCGGTTCGATTACGTGGAAGAGAATTTGGTGCGCTACCACGTAGAGCCGCCACACACGCGCATACTGTCGTTTCTCCAATTGCACAACGATACATTGCTCGTAGGATCGTCGGGACACGGTCTCTACAAGCTCGAAGGCGACCACTTGGAAAAAAGGGAAGGCATGACATCCTACGGCGGCAACTTCTATTTCAACCAAATGACCGAAGACAGCAAAGGTCGTTATTGGAAAGTGGGCTACGGCAGGGAAATCACAATGCACGATTCGAGCGGAGTCAAGAGCATAATGTTTGACCAGGGAGTTGCTGTAAAACTCGTGGAAATCCGCGACACCATGCTTGTAGTATCGCAAAAGGGCATCACATACATCAAAGACCAAATAGTAGATTTTGCAGAGCCGCCCTTCACATCATACATCAGGAGCGCGTACAGCGACGGCAACGATATTTACATCGGCACCGATGGCGACGGTCTCTACGTGTACCACACGAGCACCCATCAATACGAACCCATTAAATGCAGCATCCGAGGCATCGACATGGGTTCCACAACAATCACCGCAATCTACGGCGACAATATGGGCAATATTTGGCTCGGTTGTTACGCCAAAGGGCTTGTGTTGATACCTAAAAAACAACCCCTATTCTCAGAATGGAGCGTACCTAACGGCGCCGACGCCACGGAAGTAATAACGTCGGTATGCAAAGGCGACAGCACCACGCTATGGTGTACGGCGGGCAAGGCGGGCGTTTTTGGCATCGACAGCAACGGACAGATAATAGCACATCCCCAATCGCCACCACATACGGGTATCATCTGCCGTGACAATCAGGGCAAATATTACCTTACGGCTGGCAACACCTTGTATTCATACAATCCCAAGACCGGAGCATCGTCCAAGATAGCATCGTTTCTGAGCGAAACCATCAACGCCATGACCGACGCTGGCGACGGACGCTTATTCATATCCACATATCTGTACGGCCTTACCATCTACGACACTCGCACAGGCACATCCGAAAATTTCAGAATAGGCGAATTCGATTCACTGCGCGGCGTTATATGCAGCAATTGGATACTTGACATATATCCCGACAACGAGCGGCGCATCTGGCTCGCAACTGCCTCTGGCGTGTGCTATTACGACCTCAAGGCGGAAAGATTTTCAAAGGCACTGCTCAACGGCACGATATGTTTTTCGGTATGCAAGACCATAGAAGGCGACATACTCATTGGCACCGACGAAGGCTTATTCGTAGGCGACACAAGCGATGTACAGAGATTTACGCAAGGCGGCGGACTGCACGACAAGTCGGTGAAACACATTGCGCAATCACCTGACGGCGACATTTGGTGCGCCACGTCGTCGGGCATTTGGCAATATGACTGTGACAACAAAACTTTCATAGCCCACATCAACGGCAACGGACTGTTTGCCAAGGAATATTTCACCGGCGGACTTACCACCAACGACGGCAGGCAATGCTTCATATCCACCAAAGGTCTCACCGTATTTGACCCAATAGCCGTCTCCAACCGCAACAACGACCTGCCAGACGTGAAAATTACAGGATTCAATATCCTTGGCAAACACGCCTCCACAGGCATACCAAACATAGAAAACGACAATTATAAAGTGTCATACGAGGATGTGGTGCTGTCGTTTGATTTTTCGCTGCTCGACTTCCAAAATCCGTTCAATGTCATCTACGAACACCGCATCAACAATAGCCCGTGGATGCCCAATATTCCTGGCGACAACACACTAAAACTCAGTCATTTACCAATTGGCAAATACAATCTTGAAATCCGCGCACTGTCTTCTGGCAACCTCACAAAAACCAAGCGGATTACATTGGAAGTAACGCCACCGTGGTACAAATCGACCATAGCGCACGTTTGCTACGAACTATTGGCAGTGCTCGCTCTGCTTGCAGTGGCATTGCTATGGAAACGCCGCAAACAACGTCAACTCGACGACGACAAGATGAAATTTCTCATCAACGCCACCCACGACATCCGCTCGCCGCTCACCATAATATTGGGCGCAACCAAAAAACTCCGCGAACAATACGGCGAAAACGAACCCGTGGAGGCTGTTCACCGCAATGCAAAGCGTCTCGAACAACTTGTAACTCAAATACTTGACAGCCGCAAAATCGACAAAAAACAGATGACATTGCATTGTCAGGAGACCGACCTACGCGAATACATCGACGCAATATGCCGCTTGTATGAATTCAACACGGCGGAACGCGGCATCAACTTTGTCCGCAATCTCGGCGACAAGCCCGTAATGGCGTGGATAGACAGAGTAAACTTCGACAAGGTGATTTCCAACCTGCTCTCCAACGCCTTCAAATACACAAGCGACAAGGGCGATGTAATCATTTCGTTGATAGACAATTCCGATTCTATATCAATTAAAGTTGCAGACAGTGGCAAGGGCATCAACAACGCCGAAAAGTCAAAAATATTTGACCGCTTCTACCAGAGCGCGGATTCCAAGCAAGGCACAGGCATTGGTCTTCACATCTGCCACGACATCACCATACTACACGGCGGACGCATCACAGCCGACAACCGCACCGACGGCGTACAAGGGGCTGTATTCACGGTTACACTCCCAAAAGGCAATGCACACCTCAAACCTGAACAGATAATAAGCAGCGAAACTTCTGAACCAGCACAAAAAACCCCGTCATCAAACCGTCTCAACATCATCATTGCAGACGACGACAAGGAGATAGCCGACTTCATCATCTCGGAATTGTCGCGCCGTTACAATTTTGACTACGCACCCGACGGCAAACAGGCTCTCAAAAAAATCCTCGCCAATAATTACGACCTGATAATCAGCGACGTTGTAATGCCAGAGATGGACGGCATCCAACTATTGAAACACGTAAAGGAAAATCCGATGGTATCGCAGATACCCGTCATAATGCTCACCTCCAAAATCTCCATCGAAAACCGCCTGCTTGGTCTCAAGTCGGGCGCGGACGCCTACATCCCCAAACCATTTGACATGGAGGAGTTGGAGATACAAATAGACAACATCGTAGCCAACATCCGCCGTCTCAAAGGCAAATTTAGCGGCGCAGTGTCGCAGGAAGAACGCATCGAAAAAGTGGAAGTGCAGGGCAACAACGACGCCCTCATGGAACGTGTGATGAAGGTGGTGAACGCCAACCTTTCCAACCCCGACTTCAATATCGACATCCTTGCGCAGGAAGCCGGCATAAGCCGTGCCAACCTCTACCGCAAAATCAAAGAAATCACAGGTATATCGTCGGGCAAATTCCTGCGCAACATACGCATGGAGCAGGCGGCAAGGCTATTGAAAGCGGGACAAAACGACATCTCGCAGATAGCCGAACTCGTCGGTTATGCCGATTCGTCTCATTTTTCCACAGCATTCAAAACACACTTTGGCATCTCTCCAAGCGAATATCAGAAAGCCAACAGCCAGCAATAGGCATCATTTTAGACAAATCCGCAAGTATTTGATACAAAAACAAGGGTTTTCTGAAACATTTCCGAACACTTCTGAAACGAAAAAATTAGCATTTGCCCTCATTCTATTGTAATTTTGTCTATTGAAAAATAACACACCATATATATATTACCAATAATTATTTAATGTAGTCTTCTTTAACAAAAAAGCTGAAATTTATTTTTCTTTTCATAAGGATATATAGTTTGAGGGAATCAGCTAATAATAGAAAGCAAATAGTAGTTAAATTGGGAAAGCAAGTCGTTGGGATAACGCCTTGCTTTTTTTGTTGCGCACTGCAAGAGAACACAAAAAAAGGAAGCCGAAACATCATTTGTATTCGACTTCCGTTCTATTTTAATCAGGATTAGAGATCAGCCGTCTTACGAATTGTTGCCCCAGAAGAGCTTGATGTCGTTGTCAGCGAGCTTGGTGTCATCGGGGGTATAAACCTGAACCTTGACGCCGAAGATTTCCATTACTTTCTTCTCAAACTCGTCGATAGTCCATTCGGGGTTGATAGTGATGTCGCCCGACTTGTCGGCGTTGTCGTCCTGACGAACAGCGCAGATGAGGTCGTCGTCATCAACGAAATGATTCTGCGTATTGTAAACGCGGAGGCAGAATCCGTAGGTCTCCTTGAAGTTTTCGCGAACAGTCTTTACCTTCATACGTCCGTCAATCTTGAGCGACTTGCCGGAGATGATTTTCAAGTTGTTGTCGGCAAGTCCACTTTCGTCCTGAGTATAGACCTGAACCTTAATGCCAAAGTTCTCCTTGAAATTCTTCTCAAACTCGTCAACAGTCCACTCGGGATCGATGCTGAACTCGCCCGACTTGCTTGCGTCGGCGTCCTGCCTTACAGCAGAGAGCAAGTCATCATCGTCAACGAAATGATTCTGAGTGTTGTACACGCGGAGCGCGTATCCAAAAGTCTTCTTGAAATCGGCCTTCAAGGTCTTCACCTTCATGCGGCCATCTACTTTGAGTCCTTCCATTGTGATATGGTTTTTAGTTTAATAGATTTTGTAAAACTTTTCGAGTGCCAATTTATAAAGGTTTTTCGATATATGCAAAAAAATTTTAATTTTTTTTGCAAAAAAAGTGGCAGCGTTCACGAAAAACGCTGCCACCTTATTTAATATAATTTTGTTTACTTAGAGAAATCTCTCTTATCCAATACGTGCTTTGCCTTGCCCATAGAACGCTCGATGCCGTAAGGTTCGAGAACGCGGATGTTGGGTTTGATGCCCACCATGCTTACAATCTGGCTGAACAGCGGCTTTACGTACTCCATCTGTTTCTTGACATCAGGAGTGTAGAGCTCGGCGCGGAGTTCCACGTCGAGGTCAAATGAATCCTCGTTGTTTTTGCGGTCAACAGTGATGAAATAGTACGGTTGGAACGCCGGGAACTCAGTCAAGCAAGCCTCTATCTGCGATGGGAACACATTGACACCACGGATGA
>DGIK01000114.1:14334-21389 GCA_002393195.1 Bacteroidales bacterium UBA3824
CGGATGATGAGCATATCGTCGGAGCGACCGAGAATCCTGTCCATCCTTACGGCGGTGCGTCCGCACTTGCAGGGTTCGTAGATAAGGCGCGTGAGGTCGCGTGTGCGGTAGCGGATTATCGGCATAGCCTCCTTGCAGAGCGAGGTAAATACGAGTTCGCCAAATTCGCCGGGGGCAACGGGCTGCAAAGTTTCGGGGTTGATGATTTCCGGGAAAAACATATCTTCCCACAAGTGAGTGCCGTCTTGGTATTCACATTCGCCGCCTACGCCGGGGCCGCACATTTCGGTAAGTCCGTAGATGTCGTATGCCTTGATGTGGAGTTTTTCTTCGAGTTCCTTCCTCATGCCCTCTGTCCACGGCTCTGCACCGAAGAAACCGCATTTGAGTTTCATATTGTCGATGCTCACTTGGTCGCTTGCGTGAATGGCTTCGGCGAGCCTCATGCCATAAGAAGGAGTGCAGCACAATACCGTGGTGCCAAAATCCTGCATGAGCATAATCTGTTTTTCAGTCTTGCCGGCGGAGGTTGGGAGTTGCACTGCGCCGAGTTTTGCCGCGCCGTCGTGTGCACCGAGACCGCCCGTAAAGAGGCCGTAACCGTAAGAATTTTGAACAATGTCGCCAGCCTTGACGCCGCCTGCCGACATTACACGAGCCACACCTTCCGACCACATGTCGATGTCGTTTTTGGTATAAGTGTCAACTACCGGCTTGCCCGTTGTGCCGCTCGAAGCATGGATTCTAACGATTTGGTCTTGCGGAACTACCTGCAAACCAAACGGATACTCGTCCCTAAGGTCGTGCTTGGTAGTGAAGGGGAGTTTTGAAATGTCGTCTATGGACTTGATGTCGTCGGGCGTAATGCCGAGTTCGTCCATCTTTTTCTTATAGAACGGCGACTTTTCATAACATGTCTTCACCGTCCGTTTGAGCCTCTCGCTTTGGAGGGCGCGCATATCCTCGCGGGACATGCACTCATATTTTGCGTTGTATATCATTTTGTAAATTAATTGTTTTCAATGTCTCCTATTGCAATGCGTCGAATGTAATCGCGTCCTTCTTTCGGTAGCCCTGACCATTGCCGATGGCTATCAAATTGCCATCCTGATTGCGGATTTCCACATCGCAATACGGAATTTTGGGATGGTTGAACCTTTCCTTGGCAATTGCCACGAGCCGGTCGCCCTTCTGCGCCGACTGCAAATACGAAATGCTGTTTTGAATTCCAAAAGTCAACTGTCCGTGGCTGTTCATCACGGCGGCAATAGCGAGGTCGGCAAGCGTAAACAACGCCCCGCCCTGACACACTCCGCCACCGTTCAAGTGCCGTTCCTCCACAGTCATCTCCGCCTTAGCAACGCCCTCAGACACCTCTGTAAGCGACATTCCCGACGATGCGGCGTACCTATCGTTGGTATTTAATATATCCTTTAAAGTCATAATATTACAACAATTATTGCAGGGCGTAAAATTAGATATTTTTTTTGTTAACTGCAAAATTAATTGGCAGACACAATAATATTAAGTATTTTTGGTAGAAAAAAGGGGGGAAAGTTTTGGAGAATCAAAAATAATCTGTAATTTTACCACCCAAAACGGTGGTATTATTACCACCTAATAGAGTGGTAAAATATGAAAACAAGCGAAAAATTACAAAAGGCATTTGAGAAATGGCAGTCGATACAGCCGCTCTCAGAAACAGACAAAAGACGGTTGAGCCGTAAGTTTACTGTTGATTTCAATTACAACAGCAACCATATCGAGGGCAACACGCTCACGTATGGTCAGACGGAGCTGTTGCTACTCTTTGGTAAGGTAATCGGAGAAGCGGATGCAAAGGATGTCGTTGACATGACGGCAAGTAATGTAAGCCTCAAAATGATGACGGAAGAAACCTCAGCCCACAACCCTCTGACGCAGAATTTCATCCGTACACTCCACCAGACCCTGTTGCGAGAAGACTACACTGTGTATAAAAATCTGCCCGGGGGCTATTCGACAAGCTACGTAATCCACGCTGGACAATACAAGACACGTCCCAACAGTGTCATAACACGTTATGGCGACCGATTTGACTACGCATCACCGGAAGAAACACCCGCACTGATGGCAGACCTCGTCGATTGGTACAACAAGGAGGAGCAATCGGGCGAGATGTCGGCTGTCGATTTGGCGATTCTGTTCCATTACCGCTACATCAGGATTCACCCCTTTGAGGACGGCAACGGCAGGATTGCGCGTCTTTTGGTCAACTACATTTTGGCACGGCACGGCTATCCGATGATTGTGGTGCGCAGCCGCAACAAGCATGCTTATCTTGAAGCCCTTCACAAAGCGGATATGAAAGTTGGCACAGCACCTTCCGACGGAGCAAACGCGACACTCGCACAAATCCGCCCGTTCCAAAAATATATGACAGACCTCATTATTTCAGAAATTGAGGGGGACACGCTTTTTGCGACCGAAAAATCAGAAGACATTTGGTGGTACGATGGCGAAAGGGTAATGTTCAAAACCCCAAACTACGGCAAAATCCTTCGCGAACTCCAAATAGAACCAGAATCCACGTATGCCTCGCTCCAAGAAATTACCGGCATCAACACTTCTGCACTCCAAAAACTAATGCAGTCTTTGGCAGACAAAGGTTACATCGAAAAAAGCGACAAACACGGTTGGCGCGTCTTCATCACGCCGTCAATGTAACAATATCTCCTCCAAACTCCTTTTCGGCACGCAATGCACGCCGTCCGCATCGCGGTAATACTTCACGCTGCCATCTGCCGGCATATCAACGAGTTTGAAACGTTCCGCCGACTTGCCGACAGCCAACACAGCGAGCGGCGGCATCTCCAAATGCAATGCTTCGGCAATCTCCTTGGCATTGAAAGCACAAATAATGATGCCGTTGAGACCTATCTCGACGGCTTTTAATAGCATCGACTGCAACGAAATGCCAAGATCGACATAGACATAACGCTCCGGCTCGATGGCACTGCATACTATTATAAAAGAGAGCGGCTCCGTGCCAGGAAACGGCAAATGCAATTCCGGCAACGCGCCGCCGAGTTTGATATTTTGGTTGACAACAGAAACCTCGTCTTCAGCGACAACAAGCCTAAAACGCAACGCCTGTTGGTTCCTCGCCGACGGGATTTTGGTATTGACGGCAACTATTTTGCGCAATACATCCTCGCCCACGCGCACCGAATGGTCGTAACCACGGCAACTGCGGTTTTTCAACAGGAGAGAATCGAGGGTATGCCCCACCCTCTTGACGGTCTTCTTGCTGCCAAAGACTTCCTCGTAACGTTTTTCAAGATAATTGTCTGCCATAATCAAGTATAATTATTAAATTGGTAATCGGTAGAATGGGGCACACAGCCACCCTGCAAAGATAATGAAATTTTTTTTCAAAAAAAACGTCCAAAATGTTTCATTAGTCTTAAAATAGTGATATATTCGCACACAAATTCAAACAAACATACTAAAAACATTAATCATCTGACAATCAAAATGATAGATCGCGACGATTTTGTCCCCGACGAGGAATGGGAGAGGTTCAGGGAGATAAGCAAGGATTTTCCGACGCCCAATATATTCGTCAACCTTGATGTCATCGAGGAGGAATACAAACACTTGATGAAGACATTTCCATACGGAAACGTCTATTTTGCCGTAAAGGCCAACCCCGGCATACCGGTAATAAGACTGTTGAAGGAGTTAGGCTCCAATTTTGACATAGCATCCCGATACGAGCTCGACGACGTACTGGCGCAAGGCATCTCGCCAGACCGCATCTCGTATGGCAACACCATCAAGAAGGCCGACGACGTGGAATATTTCTACAAAAAAGGTATCAGGATGTTTGTAACCGACTCCAAGGACGACCTCAAAAACATCGCCGACCGCGCCCCCGGGTCCAAGGTTTTCGTAAGGATACTTATCGAAAACTCTTCTACCGCCGACTGGCCGCTCTCGCGCAAGTTTGGCTGCCATCCCGATATGGCGTACAACCTTCTCGTAATGGCGAAAGAACGCGGATTGGAGCCATACGGAATCAGTTTTCACGTGGGAAGCCAGCAACGCGACATCGGACAGTGGGACGACGCTATCTCCAAGACAAAATACCTCTTTGAGTCGCTCGAAGAAGAGGAAGACATCAAACTCCAAATGATAAATATGGGCGGCGGATTCCCAGCTCGTTACATTCAACCCTGCAACGACCTCTCCGACTACGCCTCCGAAATCACCCGCTACCTCCACGACGACTTCGACGAGATACCCCGCATCGTATTTGAGCCGGGACGCTCGCTCGTTGGCAACGCCGGCATATTGACATCGGAAGTAGTATTGATTTCGCGCAAAAACAACACCTCGCTCTCTCGCTGGGTATATCTCGACTGCGGTCTCTTCAACGGACTCACCGAAACCCTCGGCGAAGCCATCAAGTACCCCGTACTCACCGACAAGGACGGCGGCAAATGCGGCGAAGTAATCCTCGCTGGTCCCACCTGCGACAGTGCCGACATTATGTACGAAAACACCAAGTACAAACTCCCAATCGACCTCAAAAGCGGCGACAAGGTTTATTGGCTCACCACAGGCGCGTACACAAGCACGTATGCATCTGTCAAATTCAATGGCTTCCCGCCCATCAAGACCTACTATTACAACAAAAAAGCCATCTACGACGTAGATGGCAATGTGGTAAAATCGTTGGCATCGTAGAGACGCACGGCCGTGCGTCTCTACCGCGCCCAATTATTTTTTCACCATATTAAGAATCTTCTTAGCGTCGGAATCACCTTCCGACGCTTCGTTTTTTAGCTCCTTCATTATCTTGTCGCCGCCGTCGGGATTGTTGACGGCTTTTAAGAACCATTCCTTAGCCTTGGCGGCATCTTCTGCAACGCCCTTGCCTTTCAGGTAACATTTGCCGAGGGCGAGTTGCGCGTCGGCATTGCCCTGCGCGGCACTTTTCTCAAACCATTGGAATGCGGCGTTGGCGTCCTTGGTGCAGCCTTCGCCCTTCTTGTAACACTTGCCGACTTGGTACTGCGCCTTGGCGTTGCCTTGCTGTGCCGCCTTGCTGTACCATTCAAAAGCCAATGCGTCGTCCTCCTTCACGCCGTCGCCCTTGTCGTAGGCGCGACCGAGTTGATACTGCGACTTGGCGTGTCCCTGTTCTGCCGCCATTTTGTAATACTTGACGGCTGTCTTGTCGCTCTTTGCAACGCCGTAGCCCTTCTCGTAGGCGCGGCCGAGTTGGTATTGAGCCTTGGCAAAACCCATATCCGCCGCCTTCTGGTAGTTGGTGAAAGCCGTAGCGTAGTCCTTGGCGTCATCGGCATCCTTGCCGGTCTTGTAATATTGTTCGGCAGTCTGAGCCGATACAGTTGCAGCCATCATCATAATGGCAACAATCAACGTAGAAACAATCTTTTTCATATCTTGTAGGATTGGATTAATAATCGGGGCAAAAATATACATTAAAGTCGATAAAAATCATAAATTACTTAAAAAAAATACTAAACATCCGCAATTCTTAATCGATATAGCTTAGCGGAATCATGTCAGACACTTCACACCAACACAAAAAAACGTCCCGGAGGGGGGATTCCGGGACGCTAAAATAATCATCGGATAAAAATTGATAACAGCTCTTTTTGGTGAAGAACTTGAACCACAAACATTAAAACAATTAGTATAAACACATCATCAAAAAACAAATTCTATCATTAGGGTAGCAAGTATGTTTTAGGATTATCAATCATCATTGTTGCTTTTCACTTAAAAGACACGCAACATCGGCTATACCCTATGTGAATAAATGTTAAAAATTAGCCGTCCCGAAAGACCACAACAATTATTTGGCAAAATTTCTTTTTACATTCCAACTAATATTTTACCTTTGCACTGTGGAAATAATTGCAATTATTAAATATGACAAACATAGGATTTACAAGTGAACATCTCGCTGAGATAGCCGTAGCGGGCATCCAGGAGAAAAAAGGACAGAAAATAACCAAACTCGATATGCGCGGCATCGACGGCAGCGTGTGCGATTTCTTCATTATCTGCCAGGCTGACAACCCACGGCAGGTGCTTGCCATCGCCGACAGCGTGGAGGATTTTGTATTCGACAACACCAAGCAATGGCCTTACCACAAGGAGGGCAAGGAAAACGCCGAATGGGTGCTGCTCGACTACGTGGACGTGGTGGTGCACGTATTCCTCGACGAAAAACGCGACTTCTACAAACTCGAAAAGTTGTGGGCGGACGCTCCCCGCACCGACTACGACTAACCCTCAGTAGCAACCAGGCAACATTAGAATAATAGTGTAACACTTAATTAAATATGAACAACAAAAACTTCCAAAAGAACAACATCATATTTTGGATATTCGGCGTTGTGCTGCTCCTGATAGGAGTGGTGCAATTCTCCGACTTCAAAGGCTCGCCCAAGACCATCGACTGGAACGAGCTAAAAGCGATGCTGCAAAACCGCGAAATAGAGCGCATCGTAATCATCAACAAGGAACGCGCCAACATCGTCCTCACTCAGGAAGCGTACAACAAGCAGAAGTACGCCAAACTCAAAGAAATGAAGATTCCGGTGCAGGGTCCACACTTTTATTATAATGTGTCGTCGCCAGAAATCTTCCAAACGAGGCTCGAAAGCGCACAGAAGGACATCCCGGAAGACGAACAGATATATTTTGAGAGCGACACCCAAAACAACTACGTCTATGAAATCATAAGTTGGATACTGCCATTGGTGCTGTTTTTTGGCATCTGGATGCTCATCTTCAAGCGGATGGGCGGCAGTGGCGGCATTTTCAACGTCGGCAAATCGAAGGCGAAGATGTTTGACAAGGACACCACGTCCAAGAAAATCACCTTCAACGACGTAGCCGGCCTCAAAGAAGCCAAACAGGAGGTTACGGAAATAGTTGACTTCCTCAAAAACCCCAGCAAATACACCAAACTCGGCGGCAAGATACCGAAGGGCGCATTGCTCGTAGGCCCTCCCGGCACCGGCAAGACACTC
>DGIK01000140.1 GCA_002393195.1 Bacteroidales bacterium UBA3824
GTGTTGGAGTAAACCTCGGTATCGATTACGAAGATATTGACATCCTCGCCAGAAGCGATTACGTGGTCGAGTCCGCCGTAGCCGATGTCGTAGGAAGCACCGTCGCCGCCGATAATCCACTGCGAACGCTTAACGAGGTGATCCTTGTAGGTGAGGATTTGCTGACACTTGTCGCAGCCGCAAGCCTCGCAAGCCTCTACAATCTTGGGAGCGAGAGCCTTGGTAGCGTCGGCATCTTCCTGTTTCTCAATCCATTCGCGGAAGAGAGCTTTCAAATCGTCGCTGCACTTCTCGCAGTCCTGAGCCTCGGTCATAAGGCGGGTGAGACGTGCTTTGAGTTTCTTGTTGGCGATTGCCATACCGAGACCGAACTCGCAGAAGTCCTCGAAGAGGGAGTTGGCCCAAGCGGGACCCTGACCCTTGGCGTTCTTTGTGTAAGGTGTTGACGGTACAGAACCAGAGTAGATTGACGAACAGCCAGTAGCGTTGGCAACAATCTCGCGGTCGCCAAAGAGCTGGGAAATGAGTTTCACGTAAGGAGTTTCGCCGCAGCCTGCACATGCGCCCGAGAACTCGAACAACGGTGTTGCAAACTGGGAGTTCTTGACATTTGACTTGATGTCAACGAGGTCTTGCTTAGAAGTAACCTTCTCAACGCAGTAATCCCACTGAGCGGCTTCCTTCTTGGCAGCCTCCGAATTGTCGTCGTAGGGAACCATTGTGAGAGCCTTCTCCTTAGCCATACATACGTCGGCGCAGTTGCCGCACGCGAGACAGTCCTTGACGCCAACCTGAATGGTGAAGTACATACCCTTCATAGCGGCAGGAGCCTTCATCTGGATGGTTTCGCCGGTGTAGCCCGCCTTCTCCTCCTCCGTCATTACAAACGGACGGATGCAAGCGTGAGGACATACGTATGCACACTTGTTACATTGGATACACTTAGATGCGTCCCAAACAGGAACAAATGTTCCTACGCCGCGTTTCTCGAATTTGGCTGTGCCAGCCTTCCAAGTACCGTCCTCGATGCCCTTGAACGAAGATACGGGCAAGAGGTCGCCGTCTTGAGCGTTGATGGGGCGGACGATGTTGTTGATGAAGTCGTCACCATCGGTATAAACCTTGGGCTCTGCCTCAAGATTGGCCCATGCGGGATCTACGTCCAAAACTTTGTACTCGCCGCCACGGTCGATTGCAGCGTAGTTCATATCGACGATGTTCTGACCCTTCTTGCCGTAGGACTTGAGGGCGAAATGCTTCATTTCCTCAACAGCCTTTTCGGTGGGGATGATGCCGGTGATGCGGAAGAATGCAGATTGGAGGATTGTGTTGGTACGGTTGCCGAGGCCAATCTCCTGACCAATCTTGGTGGCGTTGATGTAATAAACCTTGATGTCGTTCTTGGCGAAATAAGCTTTCACCTTGTTGGGAAGGTTGCGCTTGAGGTCTTCGCCGTCCCAAATGGTGTTCAAGAGGAACGAACCGCCCTTCTGCAAGCCCCTCGTTACGTCGTACATATTGAGGTAAGCCTGTTGGTGGCAAGCCACGAAGTTCGGGGTTGTTACCAAGTAGGTAGAACGGATGGGATCGTCGCCAAAACGCAAGTGAGAGCAAGTGAAGCCGCCCGACTTCTTGGAGTCATACGAGAAGTATGCCTGGCAATACTTGTCGGTGGTTTCGCCGATGATTTTCACAGAGTTCTTGTTGGCGCCCACTGTACCGTCAGAACCAAGACCGAAGAACTTAGCCTGGTACAAGCCAGCCGGAGCCACAGAAACTTCCTCGCCAACGGGCAACGATGTGAATGTCAAGTCGTCGTTGATGCCGAGGGTGAAGTGGTTCTTAGGCTCGGTGAGTGCGAGGTTTTCATAAACGGCAATGATTTGAGCCGGTGTGGTGTCGTTGGAGCCGAGGCCGTAACGTCCGCAGACAACCTTCAAGCCTTCCAAGAGACCGAGTTCGCTCAAAGCCTGAACAACGTCCAAGTAAAGAGGTTCGCCATTGGAACCAGGTTCTTTGGTGCGGTCGAGGACGCAGAGACGCTTAGCCGATGCGGGGATTGCCTCTTTGAGGTATTTCAACGAGAACGGACGGTAAAGGTGAACCGAAATCAAGCCAACCTTCTCGCCGTTCTTGGCCTTGTAGTCGATGACTTCCTTGATACACTCCGTAACAGAGCCCATTGCAATGATGATATTCTCGGCATCGGGTGCGCCGTAGTAGTCGAAGGGACGGTATTTGCGGCCGGTGATTGCGCTGATTTTGTCCATGTATTCAGCCACCTTGTCGGCAACATTATTATAATAAGTGTTGCAAGACTCGCGATGAGCGAAGAATACGTCGGGGTTTTCAGCCATACCGCGCATCTCAGGATGCTCGGGGCTCAAAGCCCTCTCGCGGAACTCCTTGAGTGCCTTCTGGTCAACGAGCGGCATGAGGTCTTCCTGGTCAACCACCTCCACCTTCTGGTACTCGTGCGATGTACGGAAGCCGTCGAAGAAGTTCAAGAACGGTACACGTGTAGAGAGGGTTGCCAAGTGAGCCACGCCGGCGAGGTCCATCACTTCCTGTACAGAGCCTTCCGCCAACATTGCGAAACCGGTCTGACGGCATGCCAAAACGTCCTGATGGTCGCCGAAGATACAAAGTGCGTGAGATGCCAAGGTACGTGCCGAAACGTGGAACACGCAGGGGAGCAACTCGCCCGCAATCTTGTACATGTTGGGAATCATAAGGAGCAAGCCCTGCGAAGCGGTGAAGGTAGTGGTCAATGCGCCAGCCTGCAACGAGCCGTGCACAGTGCCCGCTGCGCCGCCTTCCGACTGCATTTCCTGCACGAGAACGGTCTCGCCAAACATATTCTTGCGTCCCTGCGCAGCCCATTCGTCCACATTCTCAGCCATCGGCGAGGAGGGCGTAATTGGGTAGATGGCAGCCACTTCCGTGAACATATACGCAATATGCGCAGCGGCGGTGTTACCATCACAAGTCATAAACTTTTTTGCCATAATATAGTTTCAATTATTTGTTTGAAATTTTTGTTTTCTGATGTAGTATAATCGATACAAAGGTATGAAAAAAAGATAAATATCGGCAACTTTTTTTTGAAAAAAAATCTAAAATGAAACTTTGGGATTAAAAAGTATCTTGCATACAAGATAAAAAAGGGGTGAAAGTATCTTGCATACAAGATAAAAATGGGGTAAAAGTATAAATAAAGATTCAGCACAGAGCAAGTTCGCCTATATTTTTCAAATTCAATGTCGCTGAAATTCCCATCGCCTTGAAAACACGAATCACTGCGCCGAAACTAAGGTTTTCGCCGTTTTCAATTTTGGAAATACGCGACTTTTTCACGCCAATAAGGTCGCCAAGTTGAGCCTGAGTGAGTTGTTTCTGTTTGCGAGCCTGTTTGATTGCCTCGCCAATGAGAAACTGTTCAAACTCAGATTCGTACCTGTCGCGCTCGGGTGTGCCTTTGGGTCCCATCATCTCGTCTTCGATTTCCTCCAATGTATATTCTTTAATCTGTGACATATTTAGTTCTTGTGCCGCACAAATCTACAAAAAGTTTAAGAAAAAAAGATACTTTGGGAGAAAAAAATTCGATAAAATCATGATTAACAAGAGGACAGCGAACATAACGTTGCGCTCGCAACATTGGCGGAGATTGAGGCGGCATTACTACAAATCATTAACACCACTTGAATTAAACGACTCTCCAGCGGACTGTTGTAATTTTAGATTGCCATAACTTAATGTGATTTTATAACCACCATCAAAATAATAATAATCCAAACCAACACTTGTATTATAATCTTTAAAACCAATGGCATTTGGACTATTGTGATACAAATAGCGTGAATATTTCCCTTTGAGTGCAGACGATAATTTATCAAATATCTCCTTAGAAACATATTTTTTTTCAAACATAATTGACGAAAATTTACCATCAATAAATCCCACACGTGCGAAATCCCAATAAACACCACCGAAATTCATTCCATCTACTGAATCATAAAAAGCTGCGCCATCCCACAGACCCGTTACTTCGCTCTTTCTAAGTTCATAACCGTTTTGTTTAAATACTCGTTCGACACTACTTTTGACAGATACGCCCAACCTACAACCAAGTATGTTAGTTTGTATCTGCGCATACAAAGGATTGACACACAAAGAAAAGAGTACAACCAATAGTACTCTAATTGCTGCACATCTGATGTAATTTACATTTGTTTTCGTTTTCATACGCTTATTTTTAATCATTAAACTTATCGTAACAAATCACATTCTTCTACCAATCGATTGCCAATCGAAGAACGAATTATAAATCACTCGCACCGCCGCTATACGCACCTCCATACATTGCGTCTTTTAATTTTATATTGCTATAATGAAGACCCAAAAATCCCGCAGAAGTCAAAGAAATCTCTGTATAACCGTCTCTAAAACGTTGAAACAAATCGTTTTCGTAATAGCGAGAATATTTGTTTTTTAAATTAGATAATAATTTACTATATAAACCATCCTTTTCGATACAAGAAAACGATACACTTGCTAATTTACCGCCTACAAAAGTGAATCTAACGTAATCCCAACAAATGCCTCCGAATAGTATTGATCCTCTAATTTGATACACTTCTCCGCAACTGCGTATTTGACCAGACGCAGAAACAAAGGAATGTTGACCACAATAATAAACCGCATACCCTTGTTGTTGCAAAATTGCGACCACTTCATTCGCAGTAGATGAACCTACCCTACAACCAAGTATCTTTGTTTGTATTTGAGCAAACAAAGGATTGACACAAATGGTCAAGACAAAAAACAAAAGTGCTATTCTTACTTTATAATCTCTCATTTCCTTCAATTATTTTAGCAAGTTTAACTTTTTCAGCTCATAAACTACATAACTGTACTTCTCAATTTTTTCTTTTGCATAACCATAAAAGTCCTCTATCAATTTCATAGAAAACTCTTTAAATTTTTCTGAGAGTTTATGGATGAAATAGTCACGAAATTCATCATCAAATCCTGCATTGTTTTTTTCACAATAATATGCGATTTCTACAAGACGCGAATTGTCATTCGGGCTTTTATGGAATGTATCAGGCAGCAATATGACATAAGAATCAATTGATGTTCTTACTTCACTATTCATTTTATTAAAATTGTTGATCGTTTTCTCACCCTTTTCTCGGCGGTTGATTTCTCCGTTTTTCTTACACCGCAAATATACACCCACATCCCCATTCCTCCAAGCTTTCCGCGTGGCGGATTATTCCACAATTTGTGGCGGATTTGGCGACAGGTGGATTTCGTTGGAGAGGTCGAGGAAAAAGTTGTGGTCGAGAATCTCACAGAAACGGTTGAGGAGATTGGTGTCGATGTTTTCCCTGTTGAAAATTTTGTATATGTTGGTACGGTCGCAATTGAGTTTTTCGGCGAGCCACTTGATGTTGCGCCCCTGTTCATCGACCACTTTGCGAATCAAACTGCCTACGTGCATTGCTATTTTGATAATCGTCTGATTAGATTCCAATTTCAGACATTACTATAATAAAAAAGGCGTGGAACCTTGTTTATATGCCCGTTCCACTAATTGAGGCCTTCGAACTTGCCCTATCATATCGAACGAGCAACGAAGACCCACGCTTATGCAAATTCTCACGGACACACCTATTGCATGCCGTGGTAATATACATAACACAATGGACATCTATCGTTGCATTGTTCTTGATATGATATGATAATTGAAGTGTTCGAAGTTTCAATTAGTCAACAACAAAGCGTAATAAACGCCTCACAAATATATTCATCATCCCGCCTTACCCCACGAGGGTTCGCGGAAACAACGATGCAAATTTAACAATTAATTTCGAGAGAACGAAAATTATTTTTATAGAGGGTGATTTTGTATTGGTTGTATTAACTCCCAATGACCGCCTTTGTCAGGACCGACAACCCTCCGCCCTAATGCCACCTCAATCCCGCCTCCTAAAACCTTTTCCTGAACCAAAGCATAAAATCCTCGTGCCAAGACGCGGCGTCTTTGTTGGACGATTTTATGAGGGAGGGATTGACGCCAAAGCCGTGGCCGCCGGTTTCGTACAATTCGTAACTGTATGGCACATTTTTGTCATCAAGGGCGTCAGACATCCGCTCGGAGTTGCGATAATCTACAATTGGGTCGTCCTTGCAGGCAATGAGATAGATGGGCGGCATATCGCGGCGGACGTTGAGTTCCAACGACATTGAATCTCGTCTCTCTTGCGTAAAATCTGCACCGAGAAGGTTGCGGCGCGACTTCCAATGCCCGATGTCGGCTTGCATAGAGACAACGGGGTACATCATGATTGAAAAATACGGTTTGGGCGGCGCGGGTCTGCCGTCATCAGTGACAAAATCCACGTCAAAATACTCAGCCTCAGTGCCTACCAAATGTCCGCCCGCCGAAAAGCCGCAAATGCCTATCTTGGCTGTATCTATGCCAAATTTTTGGGCGTGGTCGGCTACATAGCGCATCGCCTTCTGCAAATCCTGAATCTGCGACGGATAGCGGTTGCCCCTCATTCCTCGACGGTAAATGAGCACAAAGGTATTGAAACCATAATTGTCGCGAAAAAATTTTGCGGGGTCGTGTCCCTCGTTTTTCTTTGCCAAATAACAATAACTACCACCAGGACAGAATATTATGGCGGCGTGATTGTTGATGCTGTCGGGCGCGGGATACGAATAGAGCCGCACGGCAGATTTGCGGTAGTCGTCAAGCGGCTTCTGCCACAGACGGATACACGACTGCGCGGAGGCGGCGGAGAAGGCAAATGTCAATATCAGAAATAACAGAACACGTTGCATAGCAATAAGTTAATTAGATTTTCGCATCTGTCTTCCAATCTCGCCAACTATAAGCACTGGCATCGTAATCAAGACAATTGTAATCCAATCTGTAAGCGCGAGGTGGCAGACGTTGAACATTGCGCCGCCGAGTTCCACGATGAAGATTTGACCGATGAAAATCACCGCCGCAATGAGGAGGAAACCTTGGCTCTTTTTGATATTGTGGAACGCCGATTTGCCAGTCATAAAGGCTTTTGCATTGAACATATTCCAGAATTGCAACATAACAAAAATCGTGAAGAACAGACTCAATTCATAATCGCTAAGTCCATTATAATCACCGTATTGCAACGACAGAAAATCCATCATTGAGGTAATGTCGGAATGTTGCATTATAATCAAAATCCCAAGCAACAACACCGTGAAAAATCCGCCGAGACCAAAGATGTTTTTCATCATCGGTTTGTTGATGATGAAGTCGGTAACACGGCGCGGTTTTTCCTGCATTACGGATGCCGACGGTGGCAACGACGCAAGCGCAATCGCCGCAAAGGTGTCCATTATCAAATTGACCCAAAGCATCTGAGTAACAGTGAGCGGCGATTCAGTACCGATGAACGCGCCAATCAAAACTATAAGACACGCCACAACGTTGATGGTCATTTGGAACATTATGAACCGCTGAATGTTTTTGTAGAGCGAGCGTCCCCACATCACGGCGTTGGAGATTGTGGAGAACGAATTGTCTTGGATGGTCATATCCGACGCCTCCTTGGCAACTGCCGTGCCGTCGCCCATCGAAAGTCCTACGTCGGCGACGTTGAGGGCGGGCGCATCGTTGGTGCCGTCGCCAGTGGCTGCAACAACGTAATCTTCTGATTTGAGGAGTTTTACAAGGCGTTCCTTATCGTTGGGTTTGGCGCGGGAGAGGATTTTGAGGTCGTGGATTTTGGTGCGGAGTTCGTCGTCGGACATTGCGGCAAATTCGGAGCCAGTCATTACCGCCGATACGTTGTCGTCCGAATTGCCGTCCAAAAGACCAATCTGACGACCTATCTCCTTAGCTGTCAACGGAGTATCACCGGTAACAATCTTAATTTGTATGCCGGCGGCGGTACAGTTTTTCACGGCGTCAGGCACATCGAGGCGTATCGGGTCGGAGATTGCAAAAATGCCCGCAAAATGCAGTTTGCCACATTGGAGACGACCATTCACAATCACATTGCCATCCGTCTCGGCATACGCAAGAGCAAGTGTGCGGAATGCCTTGCCCTGAAATTCTGAAAGTCGTTGATAATAAGCGGCTTTGGCATCAGCATCAATGTCAGAAAGTTCGAGTATAATCTCCGGCGCACCTTTTACGTAAAGCATTTTTTTGTCAAGCACGGCAGAATTGACGACTGTTGCCATGTACTTGTTTTCGGTGGAGAATGGCAAACGTTCGAGGATTGCAACGTTTTCCCTGATAGTCAGATAGTTGATGCCCTTGTCGTGAAGCCAAAGCAACAATGCACCTTCCGTCGGGTTGCCGATGGGTTTTACGTTGTTTTGGTCGGCGATGTCGAGATTTGCGGTGGAATTTACGGCAATCATTTCGGCAAGTAGATTGTCCTGAATATCAGAAAGTTGCATATCGGCTACTTGCATTTTGTTTTGCGTCAATGTACCCGTCTTGTCGGTGCAAATCACTGATGCCGCGCCCATAGTCTCGCAGGCGTGCATCGTGCGCGGGAGTGTATTTTCGTTCATCAACTTCTTCATGCTGAACGCCAATGACAATGTAACGCTCATTGGCAGTCCTTCGGGCACGGCTACAACAATTAACGTAACCGCAATCATCACTGTATGAAGCAAATACGATGAAAAATCGAGCCAATTGAACTCGCCGTCGCCAATTGCAAAATACGTTATCAGACGGCCTACAACTATCAAGCCTGCAATGATGTAACTTGCCTTTGTAATCTTGTCGGCAAGCGAATCGAGTTTTTCGCTGAGCGGCGTGGGGTCGCCCTCGTCCACTTGCGCCGCCTCAAACACTTTGCCGCTCTCGGTATGGTCGCCCACTTTGAGAACTTCGGCGGTGCAGTTGCCCTCAATGATGGTGGTGCCCTTCATAATATGGTTGGACGGATAGGTAGCCTCCTTCTCAAATTTTGCGGGGTCGGTGGTCTTGTTGGCTTGGAGTTCGCCGGTGAGCGACGACTCGTTGACAGTCAAGTTGTAAGCCTCCAATAATTGGCAGTCGGCGGGGATTTCTTCGCCGGTCTCGAGGATTACGATGTCGCCAACTACCACATCACGGCGCGGGATTTGGCAGATGTTGTTGTTGCGCACCACCTTGACGGGGGTGTCGTCGTTGACCTCGTTGAGCGACTGAAAAGTCTTTTCGTTTTTCTTTTCGAGGAGATAGGCGACGCCCGTGGCAAGTAGCAACGCTACTATGATGCCCACCGGCTCAAAAAACGTCTGAAAACCAGCATTGTTGACTTCAAATTCGTATATGGAAATGCCCATTGACAATATAAAGGCCGTGATGAGAATTTTGAACAGAGGATCATCGAAACCGCCGAAAAATCCGACAGTTACTATCAAAATCCACGACACGAAAAACACTGCGGGCATCACATAATGACCGCCCATAATAATGGCGGCTACCAATGCACCGAGAGTAATCGTTGCCATCGAGATAGAAATCCAATGTTTTAAAACACTTTTGAGAACGTCGAGCCAGGTCTCCTTTTGGGGCGGCGTGAGGACGTTGGAGCCGTATTTTTGGCGGCTTTCGAGGACTTGCGCGTCGGTAAGTCCGGTATGATGTTGAGTTGACATTATTAAATAAAAAATGATTTTTTTCGGGCGCAAAGTTAATGAGAAATAATCATAATATATATAACAGAAACGATACTGTAACCAAATTTAAAAATAATTAAACATTATGAAAAAAAAACTTACGACCGCCCCATCCACACAACCTTGAACCCAAGGGAAAAGCCATTCGACATTTAACAAAATATTAACAGTAAAGGCAACATAAAGAAACAAACCATATCTACCTTTGCACTCACAAAATAGCGCAGTCGATTCTTGACTGCAACGGGGTGCTTTGCGATGCAAGGCTGAGATTACACCCATTGAACCTGGGCAGGTAATGCTGCCGAGGGACGGCTAAACCCCCACTGTATTTATTAATTAACAAAAACTTAACATTCACAACCAATGAAACGAGTTTTTATTGCCTGCGCCACGATTTTGGCGGGCAGTATGGGGGGATACGCTACTGAAGCCCCCGCGATTTCAGAAATTTGTGCCATGAGCCATGCACAGTCGCCAATCACGGCACGTGGCCGCATCCTCGACCCATCGGGTCAACCACTTGCAGGCGCCACAATCCTTGTAAAGGGCACTACGAATGGCACTGTGTCGGGTGTCAACGGCGATTTTATGATTCAAGCCGAGGAAGGCAGCACATTGATAATCAGCTATATCGGTTATCAGACCGTAGAGGTAGCCGCCGCCGCCGACATCAATGTAACGATGGAGGAAGGACAGCCCCTCGAACAGGTAATAGTGTCATCTACTCGCGCCGGCATCAAGACCCCGATGGCTTACAACAATCTCAACCAGGAACAAATCCAGCGTCAAAATTTTGGCAAGGACATTCCGTTTCTACTCGCCACAACTCCCTCGATAACAACCACAAGCGACGCTGGCAACGGCATTGGCTACACAGGAATCCGCGTCCGTGGCACCGACCCTTCGCGCATCAACATCACCGCAAACGGCATCCCGATGAACGACGCCGAGAGCGCGCAGGTATTTTGGGTGAATATGTCAGACTTTGCGTCGAGCACCAAGAGCCTCCAAATCCAGCGCGGCGTCGGCACTTCCACCAACGGCTCGGGCGCATTTGGCGCAACTCTCAATATGCAGACCGAGAGCGTGGGCGACAAGGCTTACGGACAGTTGGACGCAAGCGCGGGTTCGTATGGCACTCACAAAGAGACAGTTAGGTTCAGTAGCGGCTTGCTCAAAGACCATTGGGGCGTTCAGGGTCGTCTGTCCAACATCCATTCCGACGGCTACCTCGACCGCGCCCGTGCCGACCTCCAATCGTACTTCGTTCAGGCGGGATATTTTGCCGACAAGACCGTTGTGAAGTTCATCACGTTTGGCGGTCAGGAGGAGACTTACCACGCTTGGAATTACACCTCAAAAGCTGAACAGGAACTCTACGGCCGCCGTTACAATTCGTGCGGCATTATGGAGTATGATGCTGACTACAAGCCAATTAAGTTTTACGACGACCAAATCGACAAATACACACAGCGCAATTACCAGTTGCTCCTCGACAAGGTAATCAACAGCCACTTGACATTCAACGCCGGTCTTCATTTCACGCACGGCGAGGGCTATTATCAGGAGTACAAACAGGGTCGCAAACTCTACGAATATCTCTTGAATGGCGAGGGCAAATCTGACCTCATCCGCAAAAAGTCGATGGACAACAATTTCTACGGCTTGGTTGCCTCCTTCAATTATGACAATAAAAAACGCCTCACAGCCACTCTTGGCGGCGGTTGGAACAAGTATGACGGCGACCACTTCGGCAATGTGTTGTGGTGCGACAAGGTAAAACTCAATTCCAATCATCAGTATTACGACAACAACGGCTTGAAAATAGACGGCAATATCTACGGCAAGATCAACTATCAGATTACCAACTTTTTGAGCGCGTTTGTTGATCTTCAATACCGCCATACAAGCATCAAGATGAATGGTCCAAGCGATGATTTTGATGATGATGGCAACCAAATCAAATTTGCAGAGACCAACCGTTACGACTTTTTCAATCCGAAAGCCGGTCTGTTTGTTGACATCACTGGCAACGACAAGGCTTACGCATCGGTGGCAATTGCACACAAAGAACCCACCCGCAACGATTTTGAGGACAATATTGGCGCAAATCTCAAAGCCGAGCAACTCACTGATTATGAGATTGGTTACAAGCATAATGGAACAGTATTTTCGGCAGGTGCCAATTTCTATTACATGTACTACAAAAACCAGTTTGTATTGACCGGACAGCTCAACGAAATCGGCGAAATGATAGCCTCCAACGACAATTCGGGTCGCAGCTACCGCACCGGCGTGGAACTCGAAGCCGCCTACAAGCCCGTCGATTGGTTCCGCTGGGATGCCAACGCAACATTCAGCCGCAACCGCAACAAGCATTACACCGTAACATTCACCGACCCAGAGACTTGGGAATCGTCTAAGCCTTACGACTTGGGCAGCACGCCTACATCGTTCTCGCCCGATGTGATTGCCAACAACATCTTCACATTCAGCAAGAAAGGCTTTGCGGCGTCGATTGTAACGCGCTTCATAGGCAAACAGTACATGAACAACAATGGTTTCGACTATTACACCTACAAAGGCAAGGAATACCAAATGTTTTTGGACAAATTTTCCGCCACAGACCTCGACCTCTCGTACACATTCAACTTCCGCGTGCCCAAGTCGCTGACTGTCGGACTGTCTATCTACAACGTATTCTCCGCCGAATACGACAACAACGGCTGGACATACTGCGAACTCTCCAAGGATGCTAATGGCAAAATCTACGCCTGGAGCACAGACGAGTACGAGGCAGGGTTTGCCCCGTCGGCACCCATCAACTTCTTGTTCCATGCAAGCGTAAGATTCTAAAAAAACAATCATGGCAGATTACATTACAGAAAACTGGCTCGAAATAGTAGGAACCATCATTGGTTTCATCTATCTATGGCAAGAGGTGAAAGCCTCTATATGGCTGTGGCTCACGGGAATCGTCATGCCGGCAATTTATACCGTCGTGTTTTATAAGAGCGGGCTTTACGCCGACTTCGGCATACAGATTTACTACATAGTTGCCGCCATATACGGTTTTCTGTTTTGGAAATTTGGCAAAAAAAATCAGGACGGCGACCAATTGCGCATAGTACATACCACAGCAAAACAGGCTGCGGTGCTGTGCGCAATTACCGCCGTGCTGTTTTTGCCAATATATTGGATATTAACGACATACACCGACAGCAACGTGCCATTTTTTGATTCTACTACCACGGCAATGAGCATCGTTGCGCTGTGGATGCTCGCCAAAAAACACGTAGAACAATGGGTGGCGTGGATTATAATCGACGCATTGAGCTCGGGACTGTACTTCTACAAGGGAATCTACTTCACGGCGGTATTGTACGCCGTATATACCGTAGTTGCGGTTTACGGTTACAAAAAATGGAACATGATGGAACGCCAGCAATACATCTAAAAACATGAAATCCAAAAACAATGATTACATTTGATTTTCAGCCCGATACAGTAATACTCGGCGGCGGCGATTATCCGACGCACCCAATACCGCTCGGCATCCTGCAAAACGCATCCCGCGTTCAGTGTTGCGACGGCGCAGCGGCAGAATACATCATGCGCGGCAACATTCCTTGGCGCATCATCGGCGACGGCGATTCGATGCCCGACTATATACGCACGACCTACGCCGACCGCATCCGCATCATCTCCGAACAAGAAACCAACGACCAAACCAAAAACGTAATCTACGCCCGCAATCACGGCGCACGACACATCGCAATCGTGGGAGCGTCCGGCCGCCGCGAAGACCACACTATCGGCAACATAAGTCTCCTTACCGAATACCACAAAATGGGACTCGACGTCCGCATCTACACCGACCACGGCATGTTTGTAATCTGCAATGGCACAGCCGATTTCAGCGTCCAACAAGGCACACAAATTTCCATTTTCAATTGGAAGGCGCACGGCTTCACGTCCCAAGGTCTCCGCTATCAGCTCTTTGACTTTGACGCGCTGTGGATGGGCACGCTCAATGAGGCGGTGGAGGATAGAGTAACTATCAGTGCAGAAGGGGTTTATATTGTGTTTGTGAATTATATGGTGTAGATCTCCTGATTAGAACTTGGGAATTGTCAATCTCAAAACAAGTCCTCTGCAATGATTTCGTTTTGAATCATTCCTGAATATTTGTTTTTGGTGATTCCAAAAGTGGTTATCATTGTGATGTAGATTGTTTTTTTAGTTTCGGTTTCTTCTTTGTAGATTGCAGCCTTGTTGCGTAGATTGTCGGCGATGTCGGCGTTGATTACAAATTTTTCTGTGGAAAACTTTATTTCGCAGATGTTGATAACATTGTCGCTGCGGTCTATTACCATATCTATCTGTGCGCCGCCAAGATTTTTGCGACTTTTCCACGGGTAGATGGATGTTTGGATGCCGGCAATTTTTAGTTTATCCAAAATCTTGCTGCTGTTGGCGAAACATACTTGCTCAAATGCGAGACCTGCCCAAGCGTTCAGTTTGGGAGATTTTGCCATTTTAAGCCATACGTCGCCGCCTGCATTGCGAGTTTCTTTCTGAAAATGCAGGTAAAAAAGTGTATAAAAGTCAGTAAGTTGATATAGAACGTTTTTTGCAATGGCATCAGGAGGATAGTTTTTCTTGACGAAACCACACATTTCCAAGTCGTTGAGGATTGTTGTCAGTCCTCCGCCGCTGTTTTGCTTGGTGATATTTATGATTTCGTTGCGTGTTAGTCCTTTGTTTTTGGATGCGAGGATTTCAATGATTTTTACATATTTGTCTTGATGCGCAAAGAGTGACGCAAACATCAGTTTAAACTCGTCTTTCAGTGGTGCTAACTCGTTGAAAAATAGATAGTCGATGTTTTGGCTTACGCTTAATCCTTTTTTTATTAACGTCCAATAGAAGGGCACGCCGCCCAACGCCATATAATATGATATAATGTCATACTTTTCGTAGGTTATCTTGTTTTGCTCCAATATTTTGGCACAGTCGGTAAGTGGCAGTGGCATCACACGGATGCGGTGCGTGACGCGGTTGTGAAGTCCGCCTTTGTTGTTGATGAGTTTGTTGACAATCCATGATGTCGCAGAACCACAGGCTATTAGCATAATGTCGGCTCGTTTGGATGCCCATCCATTCCAAAAATGTTCAAATGACGATACAAAATCAGATTTGGCGGTGTCTAACCACGGCATTTCGTCAAAAAACAGCACTTTCCGTGTCGTGTCGTCCATCGTTTCCAATTGCTCGGCAAGTTGGTCGAGGGCGTCCACCCAATTGTTGGCGATAGAAAAATCACGCTTAAATGCACGGCGCATTTCTATCTGAAAGTTAAGTAGTTGTTTTTTGGTGGTTGAATTGGACATTGCTGTCATCGAAAATGTCATACGGTTGCCGAAGACCGAATCTATCAAGAATGTCTTGCCGATTCGTCTTCTGCCATATACCGCCACAAATTCGGATCTGTCGGAGTTGTATATGTCTTCCAACTCCTTTTTGTATTCTTGTCTGCCTATTAGTTCGCTCATATTGTATGGGTTTTGATGCTGCAAATATAATAATTTTTTCTTATATTTGGCGAGTTTTGACATCAATCTTTCGCCAAATATGCATTTTTTTCTCAGATTTGGCGAGTTTTGCTGTTAATCTTTCGCCAAATCTTGCCAAAAAATCAAGATTTGGCGAAAGATGTTGTTTTTAGAACTCCTCAATTATATACTCCTGCCTCAATTTCCTCCTCATCACGACATCGACGACTTTTTTGACGAATTTGCGCTCGCCTTTTTGTTCTTTGTTTTCAAAACCGGCGGTGGCTTTGATGCCGGAGAGGATTGATTGTACCCAATAGCCGGTGAAACTCCGTCCCGGGTTGCATTTGGCGTAGATGTAACCAATTTTGCGGGTGTTTTTGGTGCGGACCACCGTGTTGGCAAGGAGCGAAAGAAGCCCGCGACGACGTTGCTGAACACTGTCGCGCTTATTGACCTGCAACTTCAAATCACGATATACAATGTGTGATTCGCCGCGAGATTCGATGTTGTTGGACTTAAAATTGACCTGCGCCGCCGACACTGTGCCGTCGTTGATTTTTGCAAAAATCGCGTTTTCGAGGTACGGATTTAGGTCAGGCAAGTGGATGGTGTCAGCCTTAAAATTGCATATAAACTCGTCTGTCGGCGAATCCATTACATATTTGATTTTGCCGCTCACGTCGGCGATGTTCATCAGGCGTCCCGTCGCCGACATCAACATCGCATTGTTGCGGGCGATGTCTGCCGGGTCGTTGGTAAAATTGAGAACCTTGCCGCTTATGTCGTTGATAGTCAGCAATCCCGGTACGCCCGCTTCGGGGTTCAATTGCTCTACTCCTACGTAAGAATTGTGGACAAAGGTGGTGTCGATGGTGATTTTCACGGGGATGCGCTCCTTGATGAAGGCGTGGAGGTTTGGCTTGGGAGTTACGAAATCGTTTGGCTTGGTCTGATTTTCATAACTCTGCATCTGAAACCTGTAAACATCCAATCTGCCAATGTCTATCTTCTTGTCGGTGAACAGTTTAGGTACATCGAAATCATACACGTAACCCTTCTCGCAATTGAAGTAAATCGCGGTTTTGCGCACGTCGAAATGATTATAAAAATCGTACCTCGGCATCTTTGGGCGGTAGTCCACTTGGTTGATTACGCCGGTGCGGTTGATGGGGTCCACGACCACGCGCCCGAAGTTGATGCGGTAGATGCTGTCGCGGAAATTGAAGGTGTAGTCGTTGATACCCACCAAGATATGGTCGGCGGGATACATTGTTGGATGCTCGGTTTCGGTGTTGATTCCGTCGGCGCGGAGGTCGATTTTGTCCCAAAAAAGGTCGTGCTTGATGGGGCGTTTGAGGTTGATGCTTGCGCCGTCGGAGGCAACATTGTTAATTACAAAATTCCACTTCAAACTATCCATCGAGAATCTTTTGCGCGGTTTGTTTGGATCTCTAACTTTCTGAGTGATACGTATTTCCGGGTCGAGCAAATAGAGCGAATTTGCAAATACGCGCTTGTTGAACGCCAATTGTTGATAATCCAAACCTGTAAAACGTATTTCGGGTGCTTTGATTCCTGCGCGGGTGGTGTCGTCGGGATTTCCAAAAGCAAAATCGGTGATTATGGTGGAGTCGTTTTCGTGGTGCAGATGGTTGACAGTCAGATGGTTGAGTTTGATTCTTGCAAAAATGTCCGTCAAATCCAAATACGGGTTTTCAAAGGTAATCAGGCTGTTGGCGCGGGCGAGGTTTGCGCTGTCGAGGCTGAAATTTTCGCACGAAACGTCCAACATCGCGCCCGCTATCTTGTCGGCGTTTTCGTCGTTCATCGCAAAACTACTTCCAAAACTATGTATATTGTTGATTACAAGACCGTTGAAAAAACTTTGGCGGCGTCTCCTTGGACGGTTTGGCGTGCTGCGGACGGTGTCTTGGGTGCGCATAATTTCTACCGTGGCATTGTCAAAATTGCAACTATCAATCCTGAAAATTCCCGTGCTGTCGTATGCCGCAAAGTCCACGCCCAAAATCTTTACGGCGGGGCAGCGGGCGTTGATTTGGTTTTTGCTGTTGATGTCCAACATATTGTCGGGATATACGGAAATGTCTGTTACAGAGATATTTCCGTCGTCGGTGGAGATGCGGATATTGCCGGTATTTACGATGTGAGTCTTGTCGGGTAGGAGAAATTTGAAGTGGTTGAGGTCGAGGTCATAACTCCTTGCCAACATAATTTTTGTGTCGGGTGAAACGCTGTCTTTGTTGTAATAAAAACCGTTGGCGCG
>DGIK01000136.1 GCA_002393195.1 Bacteroidales bacterium UBA3824
GGGTGTGCTCCACGGCTCGTCGCCAAGTCGGTAACGGTAGGTGTAGTTGGAACTGCCCGAACCGTACTCAATGCGGATGTCGTTGTAGTGGTAATTGACTGTGGGCGTGGACATTATGTTTGCAAAATTGGCGGCATAGATTGTGCTGTCGCCACCCTGCGAAAGTATGAGGGCGCAGTTGATGAGGTGCTGGAAACGCGGCGTGGTGTCGGAAACGAAACAGAGGTCGATGGTCGCAAATCCATTGAGGTTTGGAATGATGCAAACGCTGTCGCCAATTATAACTGGGTCTGCCACAGGCTGTTGCGGGTCGATGACGTGCTGACCAAAGCCAACGATTTTGCTCTTGCCCTCGCTGCACGACACCATAATGCCGTGTTGCTGGTAATAGACGGTGTGCCGCTTGTCCTGCGCCATTGCAAGTCCGCCAATTTCGGTAGTTGCATTGAATCGGTCGTTATCATACTGAAAAATCCCCTTCTCCGACATTGCAATCACGCGGCGGTGGTCTTCGGTGTAGATTTTGAGGAATTTGTCGTCGGGCAGTCCGTTGTCCTTATTATAAACTTTGATGACACGTAGGCTGTCTCCGTCCATAACAGCCTGATATACTGTGGCTTTGTTGTGATCTTTGAGCCAAATTGTGCCGTCCTTTGTGGTCGCCATATTGCTGAATGAGCCTTTTACGCCTTTGAGTTCGCGGATGTCATAATTATCATCGGCAGTGCGGCGTATTAGCCAAAGCGTGCCATACGTGCCGGCGATAATGTCGTGGGAATCAACGATTTGTGTCATTCCCCAAAATCCCGGAATTTTGGAAATTGTGTGGAGTTTGCCGTCCCTGATTGCAAAAAGTCCGTGGTCGTGAAGGCAAAAAATTTCGCCGTCGAAGGCTCGCAGTTTCCACGTCTGCCCTACCCCGCCCTCGATTTCCTTGACCTCGCCGACGTTGGGCCAGGATGTTGCGAAAAGTCCACGGTTGGTCGCCAGATACAGTTGGTTGCCGCAGACGAGCGCGTCGTAGCCCGCGCCATAAAATAGTTGCTGCGAATAGAGGTTTTTGATTGGGTATGTGAGTAGGATTTTGTCGATGCCGTTGTCGAGACCCACCCAAAGGTTGCCCCTGTCCTCAAAAGCCAATGACAGCACGGTGTTGTTTTGGAGTCCGTTGTGGTCGTCGAAATATACGGATTTGCGGGTGTTTTTGTCGATGACAGCCACGCCGCCCTTGATGGTTCCCACGGCAAAAATGCTGTCGCCGTCCGCCGCGCAAAATGCGATGTTTTCATACAGGAATTGGTCGGCGTCGGTCTTGAACTGGCTGCACAATGTGCCGTCGTAGTAGTATGCACCGTGTTCCATCGTGATTGCAATGATGCCGTCCTTGAACGGCACAAGCCCGCGCACCTGTTTGTCGGAGAGGATTTCGGTGTTTTGGCATAGGCGGAGGCGGTCGCCGCTCAAGAAATAAAATCCTGTCTCTGTGGCGACGTACAGCACTCCGCCCGTTGCCGCCGACGAGAGGATTTGGGATGGAGATTTCACAATTTTAAAGTCGCCGTCCGAGGTGTATTTTATGATTTCGCCGTCGGCGGCAAAGTACTGCGAATTGTCGATTTCGTGGATGTTCCATACGTTGCCGAT
This sequence comes from Bacteroidales bacterium UBA3824, assembly GCA_002393195.1. Lineage (GTDB taxonomy): Bacteria > Bacteroidota > Bacteroidia > Bacteroidales > UBA3824 > UBA3824. Next base: position 1,645 of record DGIK01000136.1, read on the forward strand.
GGCGTCGCGCTCCGCATCTGGCATCGAGTCCGAGATGCTCTTGTAACGCATACATCCGCTCTGGTCGGGTTCATAGTATCCAATTTCGTTGATGCCGCCCACGTAGAGCCGCGATTTGGACGTGGAGACCATCACGGAGCGCACCTCGCTGTCGATGTTGAAGGTCTCCCACCCCGCCCTCGAAAACTGCAATACGCCGTTCATGTTTGCAAAATACACGAAGTCGCCCCCCACCGGCGCAATGCACCACGTCTGCGACCCCTGCCCATACTCTGCCCGTGAATAATTGGCAACGAAATGATGCCACTGAGCTAAGGCGCAGTGCGTCGCAATGAGGAGCAATATGACGAGAAGGGTTCGCTTCATTAAGTTTTGTTTTGTTTATTGCACGATTTTGGGCAAAGATAAAAATAATTTTTTGAAAAAACTTTTTTGTTGTAAAAGTTTTTGTATATTTGCTATCGGAAACTCGGATTGTCTATTATTGTAAATTATATAAATAGCTTCTCCCTGTAACCTTTCCGGAATGTGGAAAAAAAATTTGCTGCGAAACAAAAAAACAATTACCTTTGCAGATGGTAAAACTATAATACATTCGATTATGACACAAGTAGCATTAAACGGGCTTTTGAACTACATCTTGACGCTCAACCTTTCGGCGCGAAACTCCAAATGGTTGGCTTCTAAAATTGTGGAGGCATCCGAATCCAAAAAGTCGGCGAAAAAACTCGACCCCGAAATTGAAAAAATCCCCGAGGAGTTCCGCTGCGACCCATACGAAGTGAGCCCTTCAGGCGACCCGTTCTACGCCGACAAGAGGAACGTGGAGGCAGTGAGGAAGGCTTGCGAGGCGGCACAGCACAGCGATCCATCCAAACTCGTCAGGACAAAAAACCGTAAAGAAATCGAACAACTAATCGCATCTCTATGAATTACGAACTAACATACGAAGATGCGGCTTTAAAGGGCATCAAACGCATCAAAAAAAGTGGCAACAAACCGTTAATCAATAAGTTAACCGATTTGTTGGCAGAAATCATTGAGCATCCGCGTACCGGCACAGGGCAACCAGAACAGTTGAAACACTATGACTTCAAACAAACGTGGTCGCGAAGGCTCAATCAGGATTACAGGTTGGTGTACGAAATACACGATGATGTGGTTATGGTAAAAGTTGTGTCCGCAGACAGCCATTACGGCGACAAATAATTCACACCTTAATCCTGTCCCCCTCCGTGTGCGCAATCACTGCGCTGACGGCTACATTGCTCCATGTATCGGCGGCGGAGCATACCATTCCGAAAAACAGGTCGCACGCCACAATGACGCCCATTCCCTCCACCGGCACGCCCATAGATTCAAGCACCGGGAATATCAAAACCGACAATTTCAACGGTATTGCGACCGTGCCAATCGTTATGAACGAAACCGTGAAAATCAAAATCACCTGTTCCAACAACGACAGATTGATGCCGTATGCCTGAGCGATGAAAAGTATGGCGGTCGTGAGGAAAATCGACGTGCCGTTGAAGTTGATAATCGTCAATGCAGGCATCGTAACGCCCGAAATTTTGGTTGAAATCCCCGACTCTTCCTTCATTCGGTGCATTGCGAGAGTGGCGGAAAGGGTTGACGATGAAAAGCCGAGCGACGTCCATATAACGCTGCCAAACATTTTCAACAGTCGGTACGGCTGGCAGCCCGTTGCAGACTTCAACAATATCGGCACAAGCACCACCGAATGTAACAACAGCGAAACTCCCGCCGCAATCACGAGCGGCAAAATCTTATGGAACGAATCAAAAATCATCCCTTCCGCCGTCAGTTTGCACGTGATGCCAAAAATTCCAATCGGACTCAATGCAGCAATGAATCCCGTAATGCGGTGCATGAGTTCGTGGCAGGAGGAGAATATTTTTGTAAGTGTCAACCGAGATTTGTCGCTGCATTTGTTGGCGTAATATCCAATGATACAAGCAATTAAAACAAC
>DGIK01000176.1 GCA_002393195.1 Bacteroidales bacterium UBA3824
AAAAAAGTATCAAGAGTGGACGATAGACGTTTGTATTTTGATTAAATGATTGATAATCAGTGCTTTTTGTGTTTTTTTTAATTGTTTTTGACTGTGTTTTCGTGTTCACAATATGAACACCCGTTCAGTCGCCGAACATCTGAACATGAACACACGGAAAGACTTTTGCTGCCCACGATGCTGCGGAAACGGGCGCCGGGCGAATAGTAATTTTTTCATATTCGTTTTAGTCTTATTTCAGTTCGTTTGAATATTTCTTCACCTTTTTGATTTTTACTTTTTTATTTTTAATGCGTCGCTTTCCACCAATTCGTCCGCTCTTTCCCTCGATTGGCCACGATGTTGGGGCTCGGATCGCTGATGGTGAGACCAGAAAAGGTCTTGATTTCGATGTATTGCGGCGTCAAATAGAGATACGAGTAAATCTTCGGCGTGTTGGCCTTGTTCACAACCGTTTTCGCCATTTGGTTGTTGAATCTCTCAATCATATACGGGTCGGTGCAGAGTTTGGCGACATAATCGCCGATGTCGAAGAAAATCGGGTCGTTGAAGCCGTCGAGCACCTGAATTTTTTCTAACAGCGACTCGTCGAACGTGTAATGCTCGTTGATTTGCTTCATCACGGCGGCGAGATTGTCCATCTGACGGCAGTCGATGGCGGCAATCGTACCGCAGGGCGTGCGATAACTTGAGTAGAACGAGTGGAACGCATCGACCGCCGACTTGTAGTTGGGAGCCTGCGCGTTGAGAGACTTCCACATCTTGGCGTAGGGCATTCCGATGGACATGATTTCGCTCGTCGATGCAATCAGGAAATTGGTGACGTCGCGCAGTTCGTAGGCCACTTCTACATTCGCCATATAGCAGTTGTCGAAGAGGATGAATTGCAGGTGAAGTCCCGACTTACGGATGCCCTCGGCCAGCGTTTCGATGTCGGTCGCCCAACGGTCGTCTTCGACACTGCCGAAGAATCGGGTGCGCTCGAACTGCTTGCCAGACGGGCGGTTTCGCTTGACGCGAAGGGCGTGGCGCTTGGCTTCGTAGGGATAGTCGTTCCAGTCCGAGAAATGAGTCCAACCAACGCCATGACAGCCGACCATGAGCGCGTAGTTGAGGGCTTGAGCCGTATTTTTCGTGTCGTTGAGAATCTCGGCGATGCCCTCGGCAGTCGTGTAGGCCGTTCCCGTGTAGGTTTTCAGCAGTTTGCGCTTGCAAGCGTCCTTCTCGTAGATGATTTCGTAGAGTATCGACGTGCTTGCCGACTCGCTGATGAAGATGAGAGCGCGTGTTTTGTTCAGTCCTTTTCGCCTGACGATAGCAGTTTCGATGCTGTCGAGATTCTGCTTGAAAATCGGGTAGAGGCCATCGTTCGATTCCGAACCCGACCACGGCATATAAATCAGTATCGTCTGCTGATTGACGGCACTGGCATCCTCCGAGTCGCTGCCGCAGGAAAACAGCATCAAACTCGTCAGCAATAGGGCAAAAACGACTTTTTTCATATCACTTCACACTCCTCGCTTCACGTTCTTCAACTCCGCAAGCGTCTGCTTCAGCGCAACAATTTTCTCCTCGGCACCCAGCAGGCGTCCTTGCCTTCCATCTTACGTACAACACATCAGAATGTCCTGGATTGTGTTGTTGAGCATGTGGCCCATGTGCAACACGCCCGTCATATTCGATGGCGGAATCACCGCTATGTAGGGCTCGCGACCGTCTGGCTTCAAAGTAAATAATTTGTTGTCAATCCAATGCTGATGCCATTTCGATTCGACCGCCTGCAGGGTCGTACTTGCTTGCTAATTCCATAAATAAAGTTTCCTAAAATGGAATTTTTCCTACAAAATTACGAAAAAAAAGATACTCCACAAATTTTGGAAGCAAAAAAGACAACTATGGGGAAAATAGCTGCCTTTTGACTCGAAGATGAAGTTTATTACAGTAACTTTGACAGGAATTCTATCAATAAGGCTACATAAACGATTATCATAACGGTGTTATGTTGCCGAAAAAGCGATGCATATTTTTCATCATGGTCTTTCTTGTTTTTCTCAAATTTCAGACGCGAACGCACTGATGTGATGATTCCGATAAGGAATAAAATGCTTAACAATAGATGATGAATGCTCATAGGAAATTAATCAATTAAACACCAAACCAATTCACCAGCAAATAGTCCCCAACCAACATAAGGTACAGCTTTTTTTGCAACAGCTTTTCCTATAACTTTGACAACCGCTTTCGATCCCATACCACCTTTAACTAATTCTTTCACGCCTAGAGCTTGCAATGTACATCCGCCAAGAGATCCTCTTGTTCCTGAAAACTCTTGTTTAAAATACTCTGCGGTTCCCATTGCAATTACGGCAATTCGAGGATCAGTTCGATCCTCATAGAATTCAGTGTATGAAATCCCATTTGCCTCCAAATATTTAATAGAAGCTTCTATAATTTCTGGAAGCAGGGCTTCTATATTTTCTGATGAACCTCTCGTTTGGTCTTTTACGATAGATCTTAAATCAGAAATAAACTCCTGAGTTCCTACACATTTTTCTGTTTCAACTTTTTCAGTTTCAACACACTCATCATTATTACACGATGAAAATCCTATAACAATGAGCATAAGAATGCTCCAATAAAAAGTTTTTTTCATATTTTTCTTTTGTTGATAATGTTTTAATGTCTACTCGTGTGCTTTTCGACTTCCGCAGAAACAAAATCTATAGGCCTATTTTTTTTAATTTCGTTTGCAAAGATATACCAAAAAATTTTGAAAAACAAATTTTAC
>DGIK01000205.1 GCA_002393195.1 Bacteroidales bacterium UBA3824
AAGAAGTCAACAACAAACTCGGCGCACTCAAAGCGGCGGTAATTATGGCAGAAAAAATCTAAAAAATGGAAACTATCATCATCGACAATTACGATTCATTCACATATAACCTCGCCGGATACGTCGCCGAACTTGGCTACGGCGTGGACGTGATTAGGAACGACAAATTCCAAATCCAAGACATCGGCTATTATGACAAGATAATCCTCTCGCCGGGTCCCGGAATCCCATCGGAGGCGGGTCTCTTGAAACAGGTAATCAGCGAATACGCCCACAAGCGTCCCATCCTTGGCGTTTGCCTTGGACATCAGGCGATTGGCGAGGTGTTCGGCGCGACGTTGCGCAATCTCACCAACGTCTATCACGGCGTAAGCACGCCCGCCAATCTTTTTGGCAATGATTATCTTTTCGACAACATTCCACACCGCATCGACGTCGGACGTTACCATTCGTGGGTGGTTGATACTCAGAACTTTCCCAACGACCTCGAAATCACCGCAATGAGCGACGACGGCTGCATTATGGGCTTGAAACACAAGCGGTACGATGTCCACGGCATCCAATTCCACCCCGAGAGCGTCCTTACGCCAGAGGGCAAACAAATCATCAAAAACTTCCTATCGAAATAATTATGAAACAGATACTTTTGAAACTCACGGCGGGCGAAAAACTCACTCGCCGCGAGACCCAAGAAATCCTCGTGGGCATCACCGAACAGAAATACAGCAACGAACAGATTGCGGCATTGCTTATGGCGTTGAATGTCAGGGGTATAACCACTGACGAACTCCTCGGATTTCGCGACGGCATTTTGCAGACCGGCACTCCTGTTGACCTCTCTCCATACAAGGTGCTCGACATCGTTGGCACGGGCGGCGACGGCAAAAACACCTTCAACATCTCCACTTGTTCGTGCTTTGTGGTGGCTGGTGCTGGCTACAAGGTTGCAAAGCATGGCAATTACGCATCTACCTCAGTATCAGGCGCGAGCAATGTCATCGAGGAACACGGCATCAAGTTTACAGCCGACCGCGACCGCCACATCCGCAACCTCGAAGAATGTGGTTTCACGTACTTGCACGCGCAGTTGTTTGCACACGCGATGAAGTTTGTGGGTCCTGTGAGGAAGATTTTGCAGGTGCCGACTTGCTTCAATTTGTTGGGTCCGCTCGTCAATCCAAGCCGCCCGTCATACCAAATGCTCGGCACTGCCAATTTGGAACAGTTGAGGCTCTATCATTCAATATGTCAGGAACTTGGCATTGGTTACACGATTGTTACAAGTCTTGATGGTTACGATGAAATTTCGTTGACGTCCGATTTCAAGGTTGCATCCAATCAGTTGGACAAAATCTGTTCGCCCGCCGACTACGACCTCCCGAAAGTGAACCCTGCCGAACTTTACGGCGGCACTACCAAACAGGAGGCGGCAAAGATTTTCGACAGTGTGCTCGACGGCACATCCACCGAGGCGCAGAAAAATGTCGTGCTCATCAACGCCGCATTCGCCATCAAGAGCATCAACGCCGACAAGCCTACTACCGAATGTCTCGCCGAAGCCCGCGAATCTCTCGAAAGCCGCCGCGCCCTCGAAACATTCCGTAAGTTTGTGTCCCTCAATTCATAACAACAAAAATTTTGTTGTTTTATAAACGAAAATTAAAACGAATTTCAATGAATTAAAACGAATTTTTTTCAAAATCTAATTCGTTTTAATTCGTTCTAATTCGCCAAAATTTTTGTTTAAAAAAAGGACACCGAAGGTGTCCCCGCAACCAAAAATTAAAAGAATGAAAAAGAATTACCAAAAATTTTTAGAGATAGAAATTCTTTTAATTCTTTCCTATTCTTTTAATTTTTGGAAAAAAGAACACCGCAAGGTGTCCGTAATGTACTAAAAAATTCATGTTTATGACAACGATTTTAGATAAAATTTGCGAAAACAAGCGCAACGAATTGTCGGCATTGAAACGGCAATTGACGTTGACCGAAATACGCGACCGCGAACTTTTTGTGCGTCCTTGTTTTTCGTTGAAACAGAGCCTTTTTGACTCCGCGACGGGCATCATTTCGGAGTTCAAACGCCGCTCGCCGTCCAAGGGCGACATACATCCGGGCGCGGAGCCGGAAGTCGTAGTTGCCGGTTACGAACAAAATGGCGCGTCGGGCGTGTCGTGTTTGGCAGACAAGGATTTTTTTGGAGGTTCGCCCGACGACGTGATGAAGGCTCGCAAAGTGTTGACACATACACCGTTGCTGTACAAGGAGTTTGTCGTTGACGATTACCAATTGAGCCTTGCAAAAAGTTGCGGCGCGGACGTTGTGTTGCTCATTGCGGCGTGTCTCGACCGCAATCAACTCGCCGAATATGCACACTGCGCCAAGGAGTTAGGATTGGAAACATTGTTGGAAGTCCACAGTGGCGACGAACTCGATTACATCAATGATTTCATCGACATTGTTGGCGTCAACAATCGCAACCTCAAAATCTTCAAGACCGACGTGCAAACCTCCTTTGACCTCGCGGCGGACATCCCATCGGACTTTGTAAAAATCTCAGAATCAGGAATTTCAAAACCCGAAACCGTCCTCGAACTCCGCAAAGTTGGTTTCCGTGGCTTCCTGATGGGCGAGAATTTTATGAAAGAATCCGACCCCGCAGTGGCATTACGACAATTTATACAAGAATTAACAAAATGAAGATTAAGATTTGCGGATTGCGCGATAATTTTGAGGAGGTTTTGGCGTTGAAACCGGATTTTGTTGGGATGATTTTTTATCCCAAGTCGCCGCGCTATGTCGGTGATTGTCAGGACGAAAGATTGAGGCGTCGGTTGACAGACACCAAAAAAGTTGGCGTTTTTGTCAATGCTGATTACGAGGCGATAATCAAGGCTGCGGGCGAGTACAATCTTGATGCGATTCAATTGCATGGCGGCGAAACTCCGCAACTTTGCGAATTTTTGCGGCAGGATTTCATTGTCATCAAGGCATTTAGCATTGCGACGGTGGAAGATTTGGCGAAGTTGGAGGCATACGAAGGTGTGGTCGATTATTTCCTGTTTGACACCAAAACGCCGGACTATGGCGGGTCGGGACAGAAATTTGATTGGCAAATCCTACAATCCGCCCGAATCAAAACTCCATTCCTCCTCAGCGGCGGGATTTCGTTGGACGACATTCCAACCATCAAATCCCTGAAAATCAACAACCTCATCGGCGTGGATTTGAACAGCAAATTTGAGACCGCGCCCGCAATGAAGGACGTCAAAAAATTAACGGAATTTTTGGACACAATTAAATTGTAGAGACGCAAAATTTTGCGTCTCTACGCGAGAAATCGAACAAATCGTTACAAATTATACAAAATTTTTTTAGATATTAAATCTTTTAAAAGATTTGTAGTATTTGAAAAGATTTGTAAGATTTCTGCCCGCAGGGCACCCCGAAAAACAGCCACCGAAGGTGGCGCAAAAAATAATAACCATTAACGTTAGAAAAAAATGAACAGAATTGACAGACTTTTCCAATCAGGCAAAAAAGACATTCTATCTGTCTATTTTACAGCTGGTTATCCCAAGTTGGACGACACTGTAAAAATCATCAAATCGCTCTCTGACCACGGCGTTGATATGATAGAAATTGGCGTGCCGTTTTCAGACCCAATGGCGGACGGCCCAGTAATTCAGGCGTCGGGTCAACAGGCTTTGCGCAACGGAATGACGCAAAAATTGCTGTTCCAACAGTTGAAGGACATCCGCCAAGTCACTGACATTCCGCTTATTGCGATGAGTTATGTGAACACCGCAATGCAATTTGGATTTGAGAAATATTGCAAGGCTTGTGCGGAAGTTGGCATCGATGGTCTCATCATTCCTGACCTGCCAATGGAAGTGTATCTCGCTGATTATAAGCAATATGTAACCGCCAACAATCTCGCCTACACCCAACTCGTAACCCCCGAAACCCCCGAAGACCGCGTCCGTGCCATCGATGACAACACCACCGGCTTTGTCTATATGGTTTCGTCGGCGTCCACAACAGGTGCTCAACAATCCTTCAACGATGCCAAACAACAGTATTTCAAGAAGATAGAATCTATGAACTTGAAGAATCCCACGCTCGTTGGCTTTGGCGTGAGCAACAAAGAAACCTTCCGCGCCGCCGCCGACCATTCACGCGGTTGCATCATCGGCAGTGCGTTCATCAAATTGCTCGGCAGTTGTGCAAGCATCGATGAGGCAGTGGAGACGCTGTTGTCGAGGGTGAAGTAAAAACAATAGAAAAATGAGTGATGCGGCAATCTGCCACATCACTCATTTTGTTGATATTCATTTGATTACGCCCACGGATCGTCGGCTGCGGGAACTCTGATGTCGGAGAGACATTGAATGTCGTTGAGAAACCATTGACCGGTTGACGGTTTTTTGCGAAGTTTCATCGGTCTTACGGAGTCTGCGCCCGCGCTCTTGACGTAGAGCGTCGCCCATTTGTCGTCGGGGTAGGAATATGGATTGTCGCTGACGGAGATTGTGAGCGGCAGGGTCGGTTTGTAACTGTTTTCCACCGTTGCGCCCGCAAAAAATGACGCCACTTTGTAAGCCTTGCCGGTGAGTCTGTCTCTCAGGAATTGTTTTGCAAACGGCGACATCGGGTCGGGACCGCGCAGGAAGTCGAGCATGCTGTGGCAGCCTTCCTTGTCTTCCTCCCAACGCATCAGCACGAGCATTGCCAATGCCGTAGTCTTGAACGGCGAATCAAGCGTCGCCTCGGGCAACTGTTGCAATTCTGCCACGCTCTGCGGCACTTTTGAGAATGTGAAAGTCTCTGTCTTGTTCATAATGTTGTGGTTTTTGGTTTGTATGTCAGTGCAAATATAATCTCTTTTTCCAAACTTTCAAATTTTTTCCAAACATTTTTCTATTCGTCCTCTGTATTCTCTTTTATTCTGATAAATATCCGCTTTTAATAGATTAATATCCTAAAACTACCGATAAAAACCCAATTTTCGGAATAACTGATATTTTTTTATAAGAAAATCAATTGAAAAAGATAATAATTTATTAACATCAATATTTTTTGCCGCTAAAAAATTACATTTACCTTTGCGCCGTAATTAATCATTAAATCATTAAATCAATAAATCAACATATAAAAATGAAGACATTTTTTACGACGATTTTTATGCTGTCGTCATTTGCATCAATGGCGCAGGGAAACGGTCAAGCCGTTGACACTCTGCCCGATGTGGAGATTGGTGAGGTGAAGGTTTTGTCGGCGAGGGTGCCGCTTACGAGTGCGCAGACTCCCCAACAAGTAACAATCATTGGCCGCGAGGAGATTCAGATGTTGCCAATCAACACCATCGACGACCTCTTGAAATATGCTGTCGGAGTGGATGTTAGGCAGCGTGGCAATGGTGTGCAGACCGATATTTGTGTGCGCGGCGGCACGTTTGACCAAGTAACAATCCTTCTCAACGGCATCAACATCACGTCGCCTCACACGGGACATTTGTCGGCTGATTTCCCGATTTTTGCCGACGACATCGAGCGCGTGGAAATCCTTGAAGGCCCGTCGGCGAGGGCGTTTGGAACGTCGGCTTTCACGGGCACTGTCAACATCGTAACCCGCAACGCCGACCCGTCGCACAGTCGCCTTGGCACGGCTGTGTCGGGTTTGGTGAATGTTTTTGGTGGCGACCACGGACACGCCGGCGCAAATGCAAATGTTACCCTCGGTCATAATGCCGGAAATGCGTCGAGCAACCATCCGTCGCGCCTTGTGCACACATTGTCAGGCGGTTATGTGCGTGATGACGGCGATACGCCAAATTCCGCTTTCGAGACTTCGCGCATATATTATAATGTGTCCTACAATTCAGACAACGTGAAGGGCAATTTTCAGGCGGGATATTCATACAAGCCGTTTGAAGCCAATACTTTCTACGGCTCGGCTTCTACCGATCAGTGGGAGAGCAACGAGCATTTTGTGATTGCTGCCAATGGCGAAATCACCGCTGGCAAGGTTCACATTACGCCTACATTCTCCGCCGACCGCCGTTACGACCATTACCAATGGCACAAGGACAGTCCCAAGGGCGAAAATTTCCATCGTTGCGACGTGCGCACGGCAGGCGTGGGAGTTTGGGCTGAAAACAGGCTTGGACGTACTTCTTTTGCCGCCGAGATGCGCAGCGAACTCATCTATTCCACCAAGCTCGGCGAGGCGATGGACGAGGCGGCTTTTTTTGCAACCAAGGGGCACGACGGCACCAAGTCGGTGAATTACAGCCATTCTGCCGACCGCACCAACATCTACATTATGGCTGAACACGATTTCATACTGCAAAAATGGACATTGGCGTTTGCATTGCCCGCAATCAACAATACCGCCCTCGACCACAAGTGGCGTTTTTGTCCGGGAATGGATGTGGCTTACCGTCCCACGGTGCATTGGAAATTGTTTGCAAACGTAAATTCCGCTCTCAGGATGCCTACGTACACCGATTTGTATTATTCGGGCGCAAACATCGAGGGCAATTCCAACCTCAATCCCGAGCGCACTATCGATTTTGGCGCGGGTGCAAAGGCTCGTTACAATGGCTTCATGGGCGAAATCAGGCTCTACGGCTCGCACAGGACTGATATGATTGATTGGGTGGTCTATGAGGACGAGAAGGAGGCCGGAATTTACAAGAGTGGCAATTTTGAACTCGACAACTGTGGCTGCGAACTCTCTGCCGCAATGATGCCGCGTGAGCTTTGGGAAAACAATCCAATTTCAAAATTCCAAGTTCAGTACGCCTACAATGATGCCGATATTAGTTACAACCGCGCCGTAGCGTCGTCCAAGTATGCTATGGAATATCTCAAGCACAGGTTTTTGGCAACGGCTGATTTCAGGATTACGGATTGGTTGGGCGTCAATTTGAGTTACCGCTACAATTATAGGGTAGGGGAGGGCAACGACCCTTACTCGCTCGTGGATGCGGGCGCAAAGGTGGAGTTTGGACGCTTTGTGGGTTACGTCAATGCCACCAACCTTTTTGACGAGGACTACCGCGACTTTTCGTTCATCGAACAGAGCGGAAGGCGCGTTGTAGTAGGCGTTAAGGTTAGGTTTTGATGAGGAATCGCTCCGCGATAAATAAAAGGTCGCTTCGCGAGAAATAATACAAATCTTTACAAATCATTCAAATTTTTATTTGTTTGATTTGTAAAGATTTGTTCGATTTCTGTCCGTAAGGACATTTCTCCAAAATTATTTTTTGCGTTTGAATTTTGCCTTTAAACGTTTCCAGAACGTTTTTTTGTCGTCGAAAATGATTGAACCGCGATAGGTTTTGTCGGCGAGGATTTCCTGATATTTGGACGGTGCGGGACGTTTTGTCGCCTTGTCGTCCATTTTTTTGATGAGTTCGTCGCGCTGTTTGCGGACGTCGGCGTCGGCATCTTCGGGAATCGCCTTCAAAACATCGATGAACTCCTGTTGCGTGTAAGAGCCTTTTTCGGCGAGCGGGCAGGAGAGGTGTTTGAGCAACGCGGTAAAATCGCGCAAAATATGTATCGTGTTGTTTGTGAGGTAGTCAAGTTCCTTTTTGAGCGACTGTTCCACATTGGAATCGTTGAGGCCTTTGGGCGTGCCGTCGTCGTTACAACCCTGCGCATAAGACACCGGCGAGAAAAATCCTTCCTTATAAATGGAATCGACAATTTCATCCCACAGCATCTCAATGTCGCTGCCGGAGCCAAGGCTGCAAAATTCGGACGGATACACAAGCCTTTCAGCCACCCAGCCGCCGAGCGAAATCCTCACACGTGAGCGCACGGTTTCGGGGGTCGGGACGCTGTTGTTGAAATAATCCTCCAAATCCGCAATGCAGTAGCCACCGGTTGAGGATGATGACGTGGTAACAATCGTGGACGGATAACGACCGGTTTCAATCATCATCATAAAAGCGTGTCCGAGTTCGTGGACTGCCTTTATATAACGAGCCTCGTCGTGTTCGGGGTTGCGCAGTCGTCCGATGTGAAGCGGATAATTCACTGATTGAGTGGTGGTTGCGCCGTTGGTATCGGTAAACGTGATTTGTATGTCAACATCATCCTTCTTGAAGTCGGTGATGGTGTCGGGCAGTGAGATTTCTACGTCCTTAATGGCGGCGGAAGCGGACGATGAAGCCATGTCGATTTCCGAAAAAATCGAACAGAAATTGTTAATCGTGGACATCACAGACCTCGCGCCCTGCGCCGGGAACACACCTTCGCTGTATATCATGTTGACAATCTGGTCGTTGTAGGTGATGTTGATGCCGGTGTTTTTGCGGTAGGCGGCGATGTTGGCGTCCAAATATCGCGTGATAATCTTCTTGAAAGTGGCGACGTTGAAGGTCGGATATATAAGATAATTGTTGCCCAAACGCGCCACTTCCTCCTTCCTGAACCGATAAAGCAATGCGCCCTTTATGTCATTGACATTCACGTGTTTGGTGAGCCTGTGCAACAAATCGGCGTCAGCGTCGGCATCCATATAACCGCGCATCGTGAACGCCTCGTCGATGTTGCCAATCACGAAAACGATGCTGTTGTGGAAGTCGAGGCGGTGTGGAGCCTTGATGCTGCGCAGGAGTTCCGACACAAAGTTACAAAACTCGTCAAACGTCTGACGTGCAACGAGTTTCTTCATTATCTCCATTGTTTCCGTCATGGAAAACAATTCGCACAAAATGTTCCTGATGGTTGTGCGGATGGTGGTCGGCACTAAGGAAATCGTGTTTTCGTCGTATGCCTCAAAATTGAACGTCGCAATGTCGGCGAAGTACTTGTCGTTTTTGTGATGGCGGGTGCGTTTGCGCTCCAACTCTTTGAGGTGCAAATCAATAAAATCCGACGGATCCTCGGAAGTTTGCCCGATTGAGTAGAATGTCGGGGGATTTTTAGGGTCGAGTCCGTCGTCTTCCTCTTCCTCGCCGTACTTCTTTTTGTAGAGTTCGGTGTCGCGAATATACTCAATGAGACCAAGCACATCGAGGTCGTCAATGATGCCGGGGCTTGTGAGGCGTGTGTTATCGACGATGCAGTCCTTGCACTTCGGGCGCAGGATTTCATTGAGGACTACAAACCATTTTTCCATAGTCATCACGTCCGACGAATCCGACACCTTATAATCTATGCTGCCTTCGTCGAGTAGTTTCCAAATTTCGTTGTATTCGGAGCGGGGCGTCTCCATGCCCATGTTGATTGTGCGCATCTTCTGACACTCGTCCAAAATGAACACGGAGTCGCTTTTGATGAGTGTGATGGACGTACAACAATCGTATTCCGAAAAACCGAGCCTACTGATGAGGTCGTTTTGGAATTTGGATGAATTGTCATGTTCGTCGGACGAGCCGCAGGTGAATTTGAACGTCCTGTCCGACAAGTCCAACAATTCTATTGCCCTATTGATGAGCGACGTCTTGCCCACGCCGGTCATTCCAAAAATGGGCACCACGACGGGTCTGGTTATTGAATCCCGCCATGATGCCAAAATGCGGAAAAGTTGTTCGATGATGTCGTCGATGCCGTCGAACTCCTTTTTGAGTTGATCCTTTGCTTTGTCTAATTTTTCCTTGGGTATGTTCACGCTTTGATGTTTGGGTTTATTTTGCTACAAAAATCTTGTACTCCCACGGCTTCATATACAGTTTTTCGCGGGTGGAGAGTTTGTGTTCCGAGCCGTCCATGATGTCGGTGTATTTGCCGGCGAGGAGTTCGTTTTCGGCGTAGAAGTCGATAGGCTCGTCGCTGATGTTGAAGAACGCCAACACCTTGTTTTTGCCTTTCACGCGGGCTACGACGTATGCCTTCCAGTTGTTGGTGGTCATTATCTTGGAGAACGAGCCTCCAAAAGTGCCGTTCCACAAAGCGGGGTTGTCGCGTTTGAGGGTGTTGAGTTTTGTGTAGAAATCTGCCAACGGATAATCCTTCCAATCGATGTCGATCTTCTCAAACAGCGGCTGGGTTTGCTTGAACGCCGATTCCTGCCCCGAATAGATGAGCGGAATGCCCGGCAGAATGTACGTGAGGGCGGCGAGTGTTACCGCGCCGTCGCCAAAACGGTCGTATTCTGTGCCGTTCCAAGCCGATTCGTCGTGGTTGGTGGTGAAAGTCAGGCGGTAGTTTTCGGGTTGGAATTTGTACAACTCGTAACTGCGGTTGTGGTCGAGGTCATAGACGTTTTTCTCCTTCTTGACAATCTGTTTGAGGACGTTGTGGAGTTCCCACGAATATGTGGCGTCGAATGCGGCGTGGATTGCCGGGTCTTCCCACTCTGCAAGCCAAAAACAATCCTTGATTTTGTTGACCTCGGTGTGTGCCTTCTCCCAAAACCACGTCGGCACGAGTCCCGCCATGTCGCAGCGGTAGCCGTCGATGTCAAACTCCTTGACCCAATACTTCAATGCGTCAATCATTGCAGCCACGGTGTCGGGGTTGTTGTAATTGAGGTGTGCAACGTCCGTCCAGTCGTCGTTTGGGGCGAGGATGTTGCCGTTTTCGTCGCGATAGTAACGGTCGGGATTTTCATTAATCCACGGATTGTCCCACGCGGTGTGGTTGGCAACCCAATCGAGGATTACGTGCATACCGAGTTTGTGGATTTCGTTGACGAGTTTTTTGAAATCGTCCTTTGTGCCGAAATCTGGGTTCACGTCCTTATAATCCTTGATGCTGTAAGGGCTGCCGAGAGTGCCCTTGCGGTTTCTTATGCCAATCGGGAAAATCGGCATAAGCCACAGGATGTCAACGCCCATATTTTTGAGGCGCGGAAGGTGCTGCATAAATCCCGCAAAATTGCCTTGCGGTGTATATTGGCGGATGTTCACTTCGTAAACATTCGACGCTTTGGTCCATTCGGGTGTCATAGTCAATAAAACGTTAATTAATAATACTTTGTCGTGACGCCGCCTTGCAGCGGCTTTTTTATAAACGTGAATTTTGGCGAATTAGAACGAATTAAAACGAATTATTTTAATAAGGTAATTCGTTTTAATTCGTTGCAATTCGTTTTAATTTTCGTTTTCCCCCGGCGCCGTAAGGCGTCGTTTAGTACGCGATGTTGCGACCGGAATATTGAATCATGTCGCGGAGGGTGTTGTTGAGGCTCTCGGCGGCTGCGAGTTGTTCGAGGCTGACGTGGCAACGGTAACGCCAATAGTGGTTCCTCTCGGCGGGTACGTTGATGCGCTCGTCGGCGGGTTTTTCGGCGCGGAGTTTCTCGTCGAGACCCAAGAGGTCTTGGATTGGGAACACTGCCCACATTGCCGGTGAATAGAGATGTTGGTTGATGACATCCTTAACTACCCACGTCTCGCAGTAGAATGGAGCTTGACCGCTCTTGGCAAGTCCGTTGTTGTAGAAACGTTGAGCCCTTGCGTGGTCTTCCTCCCACCATCCGCGCAGTGGCAATGTGTCGTGCGAACTCGTGGTGGCAACAGCCAGGAACGGATAGCCCGACGGCCTTCCAAATTCCACGGATGCTTCCTTGGGCATACGTTGGATTTCGAGGCTGAGGATGTTGAGTTTGCGCATCACGTCGGGTACGCAGGCGGGTATCATTCCGAGGTCTTCGCCGCATACGAGCATCGAGGTCGCGTTGGTAAGTACGGGGAGTTTTATCTCCGCCTGTTGCTTCCAAAGATTGTCGTTGCGGTGGTAGAAATAGTCGTTGTACAAATCGCCGATGACCTGTTTTGCGTGCTGGTCGAGTTCCTTGTACGAATTGGTCTTGAAGAGCGAGTGGCGCGGGTGGTAGGCGTCGGGGTTTTTCTTGTCTTTGAAAAACAACACTTCCGATACCAAGTAAATCAACCCGTGCTTGATTTTTTGCATGTGGAGCATTTCTTCCGGCGATGGAAGTCCAAGGCGTTGGAAATTCTCCTCGATTTTCTCCTGCGTGTCGTATTCGGCCTTGAATTGATATGCACCCTCCACGCCGGGTATTTCGTCCAGGAATGTGTGCTTGACGTAGCCCGCCGAATCTTTGAAGAGTTCGCGGACGATGTGTTCGCGGATGTATGGTTTGCAGAATCGGTTTTCGTCGAATTGAACGCCACGGTTTTGGAACTCGTCGCGGTGGATTGGGATTGCGGGGTCAAATACGCCCATCAGTCCGCGTGTCTGCGACCTCGGTATCGACCAGATGCGGAAGAATCCGAGGATGTGGTCGAGCCTGTAAGCGTCGAAATATTCGCTCATTTTTGTGAGCCTTGCCTTCCACCAAGCGAAACCGTCTTTTGCCATTTCGTCCCAGTTGTAGGTCGGGAATCCCCAGTTTTGACCGTCGTCGGAGAAGTCGTCGGGCGGTGCGCCAGCCTGACAGTCGAGGTTGTAGAGGCGCGGGTTTACCCAGGCGTCAACGCTGTTGCGCGAGATGCCGATTGGAATGTCGCCTTTGAGGATGATGCCGTTTTGGCGGGCGTGGTCGGAGACCTTTTTGAGTTGGAGGTGCAGGTGGTATTGTATGAAGAAATGCACTGCAACGTCGTCGAAACTTGCGTTGTTTTCGTCGCAGAGTTCATCTACCATCTCCGGCGAGTATGTCGCAAACTGTCCCCATTTTTCAAATTCGGGCGTGTTGTAGAGGTCGCGGAGATAACTGAACACGGCGTAAGGTTTGAGCCATTGCTTGTTGTTCTCGAAAAATTCCTTGTATTCCGGCTCTTGGAGGAAGTGGCGGTGGTTGTCGTCGTAGATTGTCTTGTAGATTCTCGATTTTACCCTCATAACCTCCTCGTAGTCAATTTTTTTGAGTTGGTTGAGAGCCGGTTTCTTTTCGAGGAGTATTTCTTCTGTTACTTTGCTCGAAATTTTGGGCATCTCGCTGACACGCAGGTACATAGGATGGAGCGCAAACACCGAAACGCAGTTGTACGGGTACGAATCTTTCCACGTGTGGGTGAGCACAGTGTCATTGACGGGCAGGAGTTGTATCATTCTCAGTCCCACCGACTTAGCCCAGTCGATGAGAGGAATGAGATCCATAAATTCGCCTACGCCAAAATCCTCGTCGCTCCTGAGCGAGAACACGGGGATTGCAACGCCCGCGCCCTTCCACGGATAGCGTGGGAACTTGAAGTCCTCGTCGTTCAAGATGTAGAAATCCTTGTCCTCTTCGGGCGTGAAATACCTTGTAACGTATTCTTCGAGGATGAGTTTGTCGGTTCCCTTCTCGCAGATGCAGTATTTGTATTCCGAATATTGCTTTGGGATGTTTACAGTACATTCGCACTTCCACATCGGGAAGTATTGGTCGGAGAGCCTGATGATAGCCTCTTTTTCCACAAGCGAATTGATGAATCTTACTCCTACGTAGTGGTTTGGCAAAACCCTTGTGAGCGAGATTGAAAGGCGGAGGTGCGCTTTGTTTTCCTCTCGGACAGTTGCGCTATGGAAGTCTGCGACGGGTTCGCGGTGGAATATCACGTCCTTGAACGCCGACGAGTTCATCACGTTAGTGGCGGAGACGTTAGGTTTCCAATAGTCGCGGACGAGGATGTTGTCGGAAGCGAGTTCCGGCAGACAAAAAGTCCTGTCGCCAAATTCATACAACGTCTGTGAGACATTGTTGTCCTTCATCAGGTACTTGTAACTGAATGTTTTTTGGGGCAGGCTGTCGCTGTCGATAGTCAACTCCCAATCACCGTTTTGCTTAGGCGTCATCAGTGCGACGCCCACTCCCGGAATACTGTCTATCATCAGTTGCTGTCCGTAGCACGTCAGATAGTTGATTCTGAATGTAATTTTCATTATAATGAAATCTTTTTTTGCCGTGTTTTTTGAGCGGTTAAAATTAGAAAATTCTTTGGAAATTGCAATCTTAATTAATGCTAAATAATTGTTAAGGATTAAGAATGTAAATTATTTTCAAAAAAATTTTTACCTTTGCTGTAACTTTTGTGCGGGGAGTTCGTCTTACGGGTAAAATTACAAGATTAATAACGCACAATAAGAATATGAAAACCATGAAAAAAATAACACTAACATTCGTTGCAGCAATGATTTGCGCGATGGCTTCCGCACAGATGCCGCAACAGGTAGATGAGGTGAAGTCTGAACTCAACAAGTACCGCCAGCTCGTTACCGAAAAGGTCTATTCGCTTGTAGCCATAGACGATTCTGGCGACCGCGAAGATGTTGTGGACGAAATCGAGGACATCTTTGACGACATCGAGGATTATGTGGAAGGGCGCATCGACAAAATCGCCGCGTCCTCGTCGGTCAACAAGACCGTGGCAGTAGGCGATTTTTATTGCACGAAGACCCCAACGACAATCAACATCAAGTATGACAACTTCATCTTCAATTCAACGCCGGTAACATACGAGTACCGCGACGGCGACATTGAGGTGCGCACAACGCCCACCACGCAGAGTGTAAGGACGCCGAGTTTCCAATATGAATCGTCACCTACGCGCAGCACGTTCAAGATTTTTGGCGATGCTTCCATCGGCGATACCATCCGCGTTAGGGAAGGCGACAATGTAAGTTTTTCCATCGCCATCAACGACCCAAACTCCAAATTCCAATACGACTCCACGTACAAAAAATATGTGTATGTAAAGCATAAGCGCAACGGTGTGGTCACCATTTTCAGAGATTCGCTCAGCGAAAAGGGCAGGAGGGCGTTTACTCGTCAACGCAATCACGATTTTAGCCTCGATTCCGAAGACAACACCTATTTCTACATTGGCGTCAATAATTTCCTCAACGAGGACGACGAAATCGACGAGCCGAAGGAGCCGTTTATGGATCTCAACAGCGGACGCAGTTTGGAGATTGGTTTCTACACCACAATCCACAGATGGAAGTTCAACCGCTTTATGGCTATGGATATGGGATTTGACTACCGACTGCGCCATTACTCCTTTGAAAAATCGTTTACACTCGTCAAGAACGACGGCATATTGGCGGCAGACTACACACTGCCCGACGGCGTTACGCAGTACAAGAAACACAATCTCCGTCTGCAATACATCTCGATACCACTCACGATGGAATGGCGACTTGGCGAATACGACAACCCCTTCATCCTGAGCGCGGGCATCGAAGGTTCGCTCCGCATCGGCAGCCGTGAAAAACAGGTCTATAAACTCGACGATGAACGCAAGGTAAACCGCAACCGCAACGATTTTGAGACCGCACTTTTGCGCTACGCCTGTACGTTTGGAGTTGGCTACCGCAGGTTTGAGTTGTACTGCAACTATTCGCCGATGGAACTCTTCAAGCACAACCACGGCCCCGAACTCTACCCGATTTCGATTGGTGTGAGGTTCTTGGTTGACAACGATTAGTCAATGCATAATTCATAATGCATAATTAGGGCGTCCGCCAGAAAGCAATTATGCATTATGAATTTTGCATAACAAATAACAATTATGCATTATGCATTAAAACTACCGCCGAATGGCAATTATGCATTATGCATTATGAATTATGAATTATGCATTATGCATTGAATCACCTGTCTGCTACGGTGTACATGCCACGGCATTTGGCGGAGATGGCAAAATCGTTGGCACTCATACCTGTGCGGATAATGGCAGTAGCCACGCCAGCCTCGCATTTTACGATTGACGGCGTAAGCATTTGAGCCGTACCTGTAACGTCAAACTCCACGCTGTCATCACACGTAACCACCGTATTGCCATTGCCATCAAGCACATAACAATGCACCATCATAATATCGTTGGCACCGATATGCGTGCCGCTCTCGTCAAATACTATCCTGAGACGCACCGGCTCGCCCGGCGTAGAAACCACACATTCTGCAATCGGAGTATCGTCCTTGTCGTAGCCAAACGCTTTGAGAGTGCCGGGTTTGGTACAATTGACATCAAAATAAAAACTCGGATGCGGCAGATTGACCGACGACGGCGACATCTCCGGCGACCTCCGTCCTACCGACACTCCGTCCACAAACAATTCCACCTGATGACAATTGCTATAAATCCTCACGCCCTTGCTCTGCCCGGGTATCCAATACGACGCAATGACGCACACTGGGTCGGCAAACGCCCTCAGCTCCTCCGCGTCTATCTCGCGCTGCGACTGGCTGAAATAATAGGCAAATTTGGGCATACGGTTGGCGCTCATAACGCCATTGCTTGTCTCCTCGTCAAACATTGTGCAGACCGTGCCAGACCAATAGCGCGGCACGATGTCATTGTACATTGCCGAAAGCCCCTGCGACTGCGCCAAAAGTTCCTGCTCCGAGCCGGTAATATCAGCCGCCACTTCGCAACCATACACAGAGAGGTTGACATTGCCAAGCGACGCCGGCACTATGCAAGGATGATTGCGGCGCGTATTGCTATATGAATCCTCATTGGTCTCCGCCACAAGGATGCCATAATGGTCGCAGGCGGAGAGAAACTCCTCCGTCACCATATATCCGGAAGGTATCACGAGGTCAAATCCGCCACGCTTGATTTTGTAAGCGTCGCGCCAATTGGCATTGCCGCCCACAGCCACGCCCACAAGCGGATAGCCCGACCTGAGCCTCACGCCGTGAAGACGCCTATCGCGTCCGTTGAGCGTGAAGGCTTCTTCGGAGATGGATATGTCGCGGAATCCAAAGGTTATTTTTTTAGTATCAACCACTTCGCCGTCGCACTCCAAATTGGCGACCAAAGTATAAAGCCAAGGATTTTCTATGTCCCAGGGGGTAACGCCCTCCACCACTATCGAATCGTCATACACATCCGACATGCCGGCTCCAATAGTACGCGATAAACGGCCGTGCCCCATCTCCTTGCCATTATGATCGAGAATACGGTACGAAAGACGAGCCTTGCGCACCTCAGAATACGAATTGCGAACCATAGCCCTTATCGCAAACATCCCGTGTCCGTCCTCGTAACGCGCACTTACCGACACGCCGCCAAACTGCCCCAACCTCTCGTAATCGTTGGTGATGCTCAGCGAATCCTTAGAAATAAGCCAAACGTCGCTGCAAATTGCGCCGTCCGGGTCAACCTTCACCACAATAGCGTTCTCGCCCAAAACCGGCTTAAAATCCACCATAAAAGGCGTATTGCCATAATGCACCATCGATTTCGTTCCATTGATCCAAACGTCGCAGTGATGCACCACCCCTTCAAAAAACAGACTCGTCCTCTTGCCAGACATTTCGTCAGGCACGACGAATTTGCGGTAATAATAGCAATTGCCGCCCACAGCGTCGTCCACGCCAGCGATGCTGTCATACGACAAACTCGCCATATCCTGAGAATGTGGCAGCACCACGCGCTCGCAGCCCGCCACGCTACCACCGCTGAGCAACCGACGTTGCACATCGTCGGTGGACGACGAATCCGCCTTTACAAAAAACCACGACCCGGCAAGCGACACGCCGTCGGTATTGACTCCATTGTCGCGGTTGCACGACGAAAGAGCCGACGTGCCAATGGCCATCAATAGCAAATATACAATCAATCTTGACATAATGGTATCTATAATGAAAACGCCACTAAATTACAAAAAAGAGCCAACACAGCAAAATTAAATATACATGTGTAAAAAAAAGTCAGATGCACTTAAAAAAACTTAACTCTCATACACTGTGACGATATATTTACTAAATTGCACCCGATATCAAAAAAAACAATCGCAATGGACAACAAGACCGTAATATCATCAATACTCAAGGACACGAGTGCATGCGCCTTCCGCCTGAGCGAATACAGCTACGAAGAGAGGCTTGCATACGTATCCATGATAGTATCGCTCGCATGGGCCGACGGCAGCATCGACGACCGCGAAAGGCGGCTCATCAATACCATCGCACAAGCGGCGGGCAAAGACATCGAGGACGAGCTCGAATCCATCATCATCCAAAACCGCAAGTTTAGCATCGACAAATACAACGAATGGGTACTCAACATCCACGACGAAAAGCTCAAAGTAGGGCTTATAATCGACATGTTTCTCACGTCATTCGCCGACAAGGTGCTCATGCAGTCGGAGACCATATACATGAAATACATATCCCAAAAGCTCGGCATCAGTCAGCCCCTCTACACAGAAATCCGCAAATGCGTGGAAGACATTCTCAACTACAAGGACGACGAGGAAAAGATACGCTACGAATACGGTCCTCTCAACAACAGGGAAAAACAGACCGATGCGCCCGCCGAATCGCTGCTCGAAAAGTTTCTTGGAGCAATGAAATAAAAAAAACGGTTGAGTATTTTTTATTTTTATATTACTAAACCGTTTTTTTGAATTAGAATTCGTAGACAATCAGTATCGCTCCAAATTCAAAGTTGACAAAACATTAGACGCTTTCGAGAACACTTTGTATGAGCCATATAATCCACGATGAACCCCAACAGTGTATCGTGTGGACGTACTGCTAACATATGTATAAATAATTCCACCACTATCACCCTGTGCACTTCCATAAGATGCCGCTGTGAGATTTGTTAATGTAACACCCGAAGGAGTTACAATGGTATAATTTGTCTTCTTTATAGAGCCGGATGTATGTCCCGATGTTGCACCTCTCATATTGATAATTGTACCAGTCCCTGGAAGACTTGTTGAAATAGAAAGACAATCAGGATATGCTCCACTTAAATAATTACTTGGTGTAAAGTTTGTTGTGTCGCTAACAACAACAAACGCCCCGTCAATACTACCTGCCAATACCGACTGCGTACACACACCTACTCCATCATACGCCATATAGGCTGAATCATTTACAGATAAAACATGCGCCGCAGTCACCATACCAACTCTATGTGTCCCGAATTTCTCGCGAGCTCTAAATGCATAAGAACCATACACAGGTTCCATTGTTGTGGTATCAGTTATTGGAGCCTTAGATAATTTTGCACCTGCATACAAATACGAAGTTTCTTCAACGAATTCAACACCTTGCAAAAAGATTATTGCTTTACTATTAGAAACATTCTCTTTAAACTCTTGAACAGCAGCATAAGATGTATCATACAAATACACCTCAACAATGTTATCTTCTTCTGATACTCCCCATGCAGACATATTCGCTTTTACACCATTACTATTATGAATGGCATAATCATTTAGAGTATCCACTATCGCGTTTAACTCTGCGAGAGAATATTTACATTTCTGATATTTTACTTTTACAGAATTCTTTTTTCCGATTATTTTCGGACCAAACGACGTATCACCCTTTACCATAATGGTCAGATTACCATCTTCATCCATAAAACCTCCACCATAGTATTTGTCATACAAAGACAACGCTTTTGAAGTTTTCGGTTCAGAAATTTCTGTCAAAATTTCATTTGCTTCCACTTGTGCATCCATCGAAACTTCCTCAGCTGGATTGAAAGTAGGCGCAACAAAGACCAAAGGGCTACGTGAGCTTTCGTTATTGTTACATGCAAACAATGTTGCTACAACAGTCACAAACAATGATATGATTACACTTTTTTTCATTTTATTATTAATACAAAGACTGCCTAAAATATTTAGGCAGTCTTAATGTTAATTAATTGCTATTAATAATTTCCTTTTCTCTCGGTCTTCAAAGTGGAATAGTTGATTTTCAAAGCGGACACCTTGCGGAGTTCCTGCTTGATATCGGTAACGATGCCCATCTTGGCGTCGGAATCCACCTTGAGCGAATATGTAAGGAGCGGCCTTTCGGCTTCGTCATGCGACTGACGCTCGCTCTCCACATAGTCGGGAATATCCATGAGATTGGAAATCTTGTCGTTGAGCTGCACGCGGGGCTCGGTGCCGTATTTGCTTTGGTACGAAGCGAGCGGTGCGCCAACGTAAATGTAGCTTACAAGCGACTTCTTCTCGAGTTTCTTAACCTCGGTAGCGGTCGGGAGCTTGATTTTCACCTTGTAGTCGGTCTCCTTCATTGTTGTAACAGACATAAAGAAGAAGAGCAACATGAATACAATGTCGGGAAGGGATGCCGTCGAAAGTGCCGCCATCTGCCTTGAACCACCTTTTCTGAATTTTGCCATAATTACTCCTTTGTTTTTACGAATGTTACTTGACGCTCCTCGGCTCTGCCTCGGAGATATTAAGCGGTATCACAAGTTTTACAAGTTTCTGCTCATCGGTAGAGAGCTCGTCATATACCTTGCCAAACTGCTCTTGTGAGAACTTGTCGCGGGTAATGTTGTACGCCGCCACAATTGCGTTCTGCACTGCGATATAAGTCTCATAATTGGTGCCACGGTCGTTCTGCAACGAAACCACACCTTTGGTGATTCCTATGTCGCCACAGGTCTCGATGAGCCTCTTCCAGTTCTTGATGTCCTCTACCTTGTTTTCTTTGGTGGCGTCTTCAAGTTTCTTGGACGCCATCACCTTCTCGGCGAGGTCAGCTTTGTCCTTGGGGTTGGTGATGAACTCGATTGTGCGATCCGTGAGGCTGCTGATGTCAGCGAGCTCGCCTTCGATAGCCAGCTGATTGTCCTTGTTGATGAGCACAATGAAAATGTTGCGTTCGTTTACCTTGTCGTGGTTCTCCGTCTTCTCGTCTTGAGGAGGGGGAAGCTGACGGTAAAGACCCTGGTCAACATTCATTGATGTGGTCACCAAGAAGAATATCAACAGGAGGAATGCGATGTCTGCCTGGGAGCTTGCATTCAAATCACCTACTTTCTTTGCCATCTTATTCTTTGGTTTTTAGAAAATTGTACTTTTATAAGGTGGCAGAGGCGATAAGCCTACTGCCCACCATATAAGTCATTTTAGTTTAACTTCTTTGCGACCTCGGCGTAGATAACCGCCAAAACGGCGATACCAAGCGAGATGTACAGAGCGTTGAGACCTGCGCCCGACCATTTGAGTTCGGTTTCGTTGGTCTCCACGAGGGTATTGGTAATCGAGCTGAACGAGCCGTCTGCCAATGCGTAAGCAATGATGCAAACCAATGCTACTGCGGCAATGATGATAACGGTTTTCACCACCGACTTAGGATTGTCGATTATCTGCTGTACAAAGCCCCAAAGCGGGAAAACAAGGAACGCAAGGACGGCACAAATGCCGAAGAGTATGTATGCCCACCAAATGAATGTATCTGTGACACCATGCTCCATCTGCTCCTCCGGGTTGCTCAACGGCACGACATACAGGTAGAACATCACTACAATGACTGCCGATACCAAGAACAACACAATCGTCAGGATACCTAATATTTTACGTAATTGCATAATGATACTTTTTATTATTGTTGTTGGATACAGGGGTTCGTGTTACTACTTGTGCTTCTCGTTGTACCTGATGAGAAGATCAACAAACTTGATGGAAGCGTCTTCCATGTCGTTGGTGATGGACTCAATCTTGGCGAGAATGTAGTTACAGAACACCTGAAGAATCATGGCTGCAATAAGACCCGTTACAGTGGTGATGAGTGCGACCTTGATACCACCTGCTACCAACGATGCCGAAACGTCGCCAGCCTGCTGGATGGAATCGAAGGCCTGAATCATACCGATCACAGTACCCATGAAACCGAGCATCGGGGAGATGGCGATGAAGAGGTTGATCCAGGTAACGCCTCTTTCCATGCGGCCCATTTCTACAGAGCCGTAAGAAACGATTGACTTCTCCACTACGTCGAGGCCTTGATCGTAGCGGTCGAGACCTTGGTAGAAGATTCCCGCCACAGGTCCTCGTGTATCCCTACATACGTCTTTTGCTGCTTCGATGCCACCATTGTTGAGCGCATCCTCTACTTTGTTGAGGAGCTTGTCTGTATTGGTGGAGGCAAGTCCCAGGTAGATTACCCTCTCGATGGAGATTGCAAGACCAAGGATCAACGCGATGAGCACGGATGCCATGAAGCCTGCGCCACCTTCGATGAATTTTGTCTTGATTACCTTGTGGATTGGTTCCTCTACAGGAGCGTCCTGCGAAACCTGCTCAGTCGTGGTGCCGTTGGCGCCGCCGTCTTGTGCCATCACTACATCAGCACTGCCGAATACCAACATTCCGGTTATTGCCAATAATGAAAATAGTTTTTTCATGTTGTGTTTTTATTAGTTTTTGATTATACGATAATTGAATTTACTTTATTAGTAGCGGAGAGAAAGGGATTCGAACCCTTGATACCCTTTTGGAGTATACACACTTTCCAGGCGTGCTCCTTCGACCACTCGGACATCTCTCCAATTATCGAAATTGTGCTTTGTAATTTAATTAACTCTCTGTAAAACAATAAATTGCGGAGAGAAAGGGATTCGAACCCTTGGTACCCTTTTGGAGTACACACACTTTCCAGGCGTGCTCCTTCGACCACTCGGACATCTCTCCGTTTTATCGTTTCAAATTCGGCGTGAAATTACAAATAATTTTCGTACTGAAAAAATATTTTCACACAAAAATTAAACAATTTTTTTACATAAACTTTAATTACGCTATATGACAGCATTTTACGCCACGGTCAATCTTGCGCATCAAGCCTTGAAGAACGTTGCCGGGACCACATTCTACAAACTCAACTGCGCCATCTGCTATCATATTTTGCACGCTCTTGGTCCACCTAACCGACGATGTGAGCTGCGCGATGAGGTTTGCCTTGATTTCGTCGGGGTTGGTGTGAGGCATTGCGTCCACATTCTGATACACGGGGCATACGGGGGTATTGAATGTTGTGGCAGCGATGGCTTCGGCAAGCTCCACCTTGGCGGGCTCCATGAGCGGCGAGTGGAATGCACCGCTTACCTGCAATTTGATGGCGCGTTTTGCTCCGGCGGCTGTCAGGAGTTCCGACGCCTTGTCAACACCAGGCTCTGTACCGGAAATCACTACTTGTCCAGGGCAGTTGTAATTGGCGGCTACCACGGTATCGCCACCGGCTGTAACGTCGGCGCACACCTTTTCTATTACAGAATCTTCGAGGCCTACGATGGCTGCCATCGTGGATTTTTGGCTTTCGCAGCACTTCTGCATGGCGGAAGCACGTTTTGCAACGAGTTTCAATCCGTCCTCAAATGAGAGCGCGCCGGCTGCTGTCAACGCCGAAAGCTCGCCGAGCGAGTGTCCAGCCACCATATCGGGCTTAAACTCGTCGCCCTTTGCCAAAGCCGAAATCACCGAGTGCAGGAACACACACGGCTGCGTAACCTTGGTCTGACGGAGGTCTTCGTCAGTGCCTTCAAACATCAATTTGGTGATGCCAAAACCCAATATCTCGTCAGCCTTGTCGAAATAGCCCTTCGACAAAGCCGATCCTTCGTACAAATCCTTGCCCATTCCGGGGAACTGGGCTCCCTGTCCGGGAAACAAATATGCTGTCATATTATGTTTACTTTTACTTTAAATTTCAGGGTGCAAAGATAACACTTTTTTAAATTAAATGCACTAAATCTGTTTGTTTTTTTAGAAAAAAAATGCATATTCACTTATTATCAGAGCTGGCGACCACCAAATAAATTGCAATCCACCCTACGTCCAAAGCCTATTTTGTTTGCAAAAATTGGAAATCAACTTTGAAAAGATATATTTTTTGGGTTTTTAAAGGAATTAATATTTCTTTTTCTGGTTATTTACTAAAAAATTCCTTTTGCCGAATAAAAAAATATTTTGTAATTTCGTGCCATAAAAATAACATCAAAACATACACATAGAAATGGATTTACACGAATATCAGGGCAAGATAATCCTCGCCAAATATGGTGTGCCTGTGCCAAAGGGCATCGTGGCGGAGACTCCCGAAGAGGCTGTAGAGGCAGCCAAGAAACTCCAAGAAGAGACCGGTACTACTTCCTGGGCCATCAAGGCGCAGGTTCATGCAGGCGGACGCGGCAAGGCGGGCGGCGTCAAGATCGCAAAATCTATCGACGAAGTAAAACTGTACGCAAGCCAGATTATAGGCATGACGCTCGTCACCAAGCAGACCGGCGCGGCTGGCAAGCTCGTCCGCAAGGTACTCGTAGAAGAAAGCATCTACTATCCCAACGCCGAGGGCAAAATCGACGTCGCAGAATATTACATGAGCATCCTGCTCAACCGCGCAACGGGTCGCAACATCGTGATGTACTCGCCCAAAGGCGGCATGAACATCGAGGAAGTGGCAGAGCAGACCCCCGAACTTATTTATAAAGAGGAGATAAACCCCGCCACAGGACTTCTCCCGTTCCAGGCCGGCAGAATTGCCTTCAACCTCGGTCTCAGCGGCGACGCGATGAAAAACATGAAGAAGTTTGTATCGGCTCTCGTAAACGCTTACCTCAAGAGCGACTCGTCGATGATGGAAATCAACCCTGTCTTCAAGACCTCCGACGGCAAGATACTCGCCGCCGACTGCAAGGTAAAACTCGACGACAACGCACTCTTCCGTCAGAAAGAATTTGCGGCAATGCGCGACATCACCGAGGAAGCTCCCGCAGAAGTTGAGGCAGGCCAGTACGGATTGAACCTTGTAAAGCTCGACGGCAACATCGGCTGTATGGTAAACGGCGCAGGCCTCGCAATGGCTACGATGGACATCATCAAGCTCTCAGGCGGCGACCCTGCCAACTTCCTCGACGTAGGCGGCACGGCAAGCGCAGAGACCGTGGAGGCTGCTTTCAAAATCATCATGAAAGACCCCAACGTAAAGGCAATCCTCGTAAACATCTTCGGCGGCATTGTTCGTTGCGACCGCGTGGCCAACGGCATCGTGGAGGCTTACAAGAAGATTGGCTCTATCAACATCCCAATCATCGTCCGTCTCCAAGGCACCAACGCTGAGGAAGCTAAGAAGATCATCGACGATTCTGGTCTCAACGTTCAGTCGGCTATCACATTCGAGGAAGCCGCAAAACTCGTATCTAAAGTGGTTGCTGCTTAAAAAGGCACACCTTATATAATATATAACAGAGTAAGTGTCCTCGACGGACAGAAATCACACAAATCTTTACAAATTGTTCAAAAAATATTTGTACGATTTGTAAAGATTTGTACGATTTCTCGCGTAGCGACTTCCAATGCTATAAATAATCGTTAAAACAAAACTAATGTACAGGACTAATAATTGCGGCGAGCTGCGCATCTCGGACGCCGGCAAGGAAGTAACCCTCGCCGGATGGGTGCAGCGCGTCAGAAATCTAGGAGCGATGACCTTCGTTGACCTCCGCGATAGGTATGGCATCACGCAGTTGTATTTCAATGTAGATACCGACAAGGATCTCTGCGAAGCCGCCCGCAAACTTGGGCGCGAGTACGTGGTGCAGGCCATCGGCACTGTAACGGAGCGCACAAGCAAAAACCCCGACCTGCCCACCGGCGACATCGAAATCACCGTTACCAAATTCAACATACTCAACAAGTCGGAAATCCCGCCCTTCACCATCGAAGACAATACCGACGGCGGCGAAGACCTCTTGATGAAATACCGCTACCTCGACATCCGCCGCCGACCAATAATCCGCGGCCTACAGTTGAGAAACAAGATGAGCTTTGAGGTGCGCCGTTATTTGGACGGACTCAACTTTATGGAAGTGGAGACCCCGATGCTCATAAAATCTACCCCCGAAGGCGCACGCGACTACGTAGTGCCATCGCGCATACACCACGGCGAATTTTACGCCCTGCCGCAAAGCCCGCAGCAGTACAAGCAGTTGCTCATGGTGGCTGGCATCGACCGTTATTACCAGATAGTGAAGTGTTTCCGCGACGAAGACCTCCGCGCCGACCGTCAACCCGAGTTCACGCAGATAGACTGCGAGATGAGCTTTGTGGAGCAGGAAGACGTGTTGCAGGTATTTGAAGGCCTTGCAAAACACCTTTTCAAAGAGGTGCGCGGCATCGAGATGGACTACGACTTCCCCCGCATCACTTGGCACAAGGCAATGGAGGAATACGGCAGCGACAAGCCCGACATCCGTTTCGGAATGAAGATTCACAACATCACCGACGCTGTCAAGGGACACAATTTCAAGGTGTTTGACGACGCCGAATATGTATGCGCAATCGCTGTTGGCGGCTGTGCCAACTATTCACGCAAGCAGCTCGACGAACTCACCGAATGGGTTAAGCGTCCGCAAGTGGGCGCCAAGGGTCTCGTTTACATCAAGTACAACGAAGACAACACCATCAAATCGTCCGTTGACAAATTCTACACGCCCGAACAGTTGACAGAAATTGCCAAAATGGCAGGCGCAGGCACAGGCGACCTCGTGCTCATACTCTGCGGCAAAAAACTCCCCGTCCTCAATCAGATGGGCACACTCCGCATCGAGATGGCTAACCGCCTCAACCTCAGGGACAAAAACATCTTTGCCCCGCTCTGGGTCATCGACTTCCCCCTCTTTGAGTGGGACGACGCCACACAGCGTTTCTATGCAATGCACCACCCATTCACATCGCCCAAAAAGGAAGACTACGACATCCTCGAATCCAACCCCGGCGAAGCCCGCGCCAACGCTTACGACCTCGTAATCAACGGCGTAGAAGTAGGCGGCGGCTCCATCCGTATCCACGATTCGGCATTGCAGGTAAGGATGTTTAAGCTCCTCGGATTCACCGAAGAAAAGGCTCAGGAGCAATTCTCGTGCCTTATCAACGCATTCAAGTACGGTGCGCCTCCTCACGGCGGCCTCGCATTCGGACTCGACCGTTGGGCAGCTCTCATGAACGGCAGCGACACCATAAAGGACGTTATCGCGTTCCCGAAAAACAACGCTGCCCGTGACGTGATGATCGACGCGCCGTCGCGCATCTCCGACGAGCAGCTCGACGAACTTTCGCTAATCATCAAGCCCGAAAAAGCAAATGAATGACAATCCAAGCAGCAAAGAAATCGTATCTCGTATGCTCCAAGCGTGCAAAAACATTATCTTTGCGACGTCTAACCTCAATTCGCCCAAGGACATAGAAAAGGACACATACGCCCTCGAAAATACGGAGATATGCCTTTCTATAATCCGCGACGCCTACAAATCCCTTGATGCAGAAGAGCAGGAAAAACTCTCGGTAGTCAATTGGGACGAAATCGATACTATTGTCGATCAGCTCCAAGTGCAACACAAGACCGACGCCGACTATTGCAAGGCGTTGCACTCGTACAAAACCGACCTTCCGAGGCTCAAGGAAAAACTTGAGGCAAGACTCGCTCAAATGTGATAACACGCTTTAAGATATGAAGATAGAACAATTTACAGTAAATCACTTTGGCGAAAACACCTACATAGCCTATGACGACGACTCTCGCGAGTGCGCCGTCATAGACCCGGGGTGTTATACCGAGGCAGAACGCAATGCAATCACCAAACGCATCGCACAGCTCAACCTGCGCCCAAAGTACATCATCAATACACACTGCCACATCGACCACGTAATTGGCGTCAACTTCTTGAAAAAAACATACGGCATACCTTTTGCCGCCAATAGCGCCGACCAATACCTGCTCGACAAGGCGGAATCATACGCAACGGTATGGGGATGGCATTTGGATGGTGCAATCAGCATCGATATCGACTGCACAGAAGGCACAGAGTTCCAGATTGGCAACTCTATCCTAAAATGCGCCGCCACCCCCGGACACACGCCCGGCGGAATGGTAATCTATTCCGACGAAGACAAGATTATCTTCACCGGCGACACACTATTCCGTGGCACAATAGGACGCACCGACCTCCCTGGCGGCGACTACGACACGCTGATGGCAAGCATCCACAATCGAGTAATGCGTTTTGATGGTCAATACGAAGTGCTGCCCGGACACGGCGAAAGCTCCTCCATCGGCAAAGAAGCCGCAAGCAATCCAATGCTCGGAATAGAGGATTAATGAAAAAAGAGTGCAGGCCTTCGGGTCTGCCTCCTTGTCGCAAATAAAGGAAAAATTAAGGAATGAAAATAATCAAAGTAATAATAGGAGTATTATCGTTAGTAATCTTGATTCCTTCATGCGAGTATTTCGGTGGATTTGATTTTATAATTCATAATAACACCGACAATACCCTATATATATCTTATACAGAACAACTTTGGTGTTTAGAAGATGCGTTTCCAACTTATGACCACGGAGAAGATTATGAAGCCATTAGACTGGCGAAATCCGATTCAACCCTTGTCGTAGAATCGGGCGAAACCGTTAAAATTGATTATGGAGTAGGCTTGGTGGACAAAGATTTTCCTGATGATAACGATACTCCTGAATGTTATGGTATCGTTCCTTTATGGGATAGAATTGCTTATATTATAAAAGCATCAGACACGCTTGACCATTCTTTCTTTAAAAAAGAAAAATGGATACGGGATGGTTGCAAATATACGTTAGAAATATCTGACTGACAATCACCTACACTATCACATTGAATTAGTAAGCATACAAACAAATAATTGCCATCCGACCAAAGCATACCGCTTCTGCCGGATGGCAATTATGCATTATGAATTATGCATTATGCATTGAAAAAAGGCTTTAGGCTTTTAGCTATAATAATTATTAATTATTAATTATTAATTATTAATTATTAATTGTTAATTATGAATTATGCATTATGCATTATAAAGCACTGGCAGGGAGATGGATTTTCGCATACCAATGCCCTTGGTCGAGCGGCAGCAGGAATACGGGACAGCCATTCTCCTCCATGATGCGACCGACTGTT
>DGIK01000105.1:0-62042 GCA_002393195.1 Bacteroidales bacterium UBA3824
TGGATTCGAACCACCGAAGCCGAAGCAAGAGATTTACAGTCTCCCGTAATTGACCACTATACGAACTTCCCAAAATATCTTTATTATTTCTTGCAACAATGAGGCGTTAAGTTGGAGCCGGCGGAGGGATTCGAACCCCCGACCCGCTGATTACAAATCAGCTGCTCTGGCCAACTGAGCTACGCCGGCATTTTATTGCTTGAACGTTGTAATCTGTCGAAGAACTTCCGTCAAAAAATTTTGTGTCGTCTCCGGGGTGAACCCCCTTTGTTTTTTTTGACGACACAAAATTATATACTATTTTTGGAACCACCAAATTTTTTTGCAACTTTTTTGCAACTTTTTTTCAAAAATTATTGCTGCTTCTCTTTTCGCTTGAGCAACTGGACACGCAAAGCCTCTAAGGCTGTGTCAGTTGACTCCTCGAACGACTTCGATCTCTTCTCTGCAAAAATCGCTCCGCCGGGCACTTCGATCCGCACTTTTGCGACCTTGCTGTCGTAGTTGACGCTCTGCGAACGCTCAAGTGAGAGGAAAACCTCTGCCTTGATGATGTCGTCGGCGACCTGCGAGAGCTTGCTCACCTTCTCCTGGATGAACTCTTCGAGATCCGAAGAAGGGTTGAAGTGGATTGCTTCGATTGTAACATTCATAAATTGTCCTCCTGTTAGTTTAGTTATTAATTTGCTTATGCTCTTGGATGAGCTTGTTTGTAAATCTTGTTCAATTTCTCATACGTGGTATGAGTGTAAATCTGCGTGGCAGTAAGATTGGCGTGTCCGAGCAACTCCTTTATCGCCTCTATCGGCGCACCGTTGTTGAGCATCGCCGTCGCAAAACTGTGCCTCAGCGTGTGCGGACTGCTCTGCGACACAGTCTGAGCCTTTTCGAGGTACTTGTGCACTATCCTGTACACCAACCTCGGATACATCTTGCTGCCCTTGCCGGTCTTGAAGATTGGTTCGTCGGGCTCGGTCATTATTGCGGAGAGCCTTTTGCAAAGCGATTCGCTTATCGGCACCATGCGCGTCTTGCCACCCTTGCCATGCACGGTAATCGTGCGCCTTGCAACATCCACGTCGCCGCACCGCAGCTCTATAAGCTCGGTCTCGCGGATGCCGGTGTCATAAAAGAGCTCCAGGATGAGCCTGTCGCGTCCGCCGTCCTTGCTGTCGGCAAATGCCGCGTCGTCGTCCAAGATGTCTGCCATCTTATCTTCCGTCACAAACTCCGGCAGGTGCCTCGGCTTGCGGAGATTTTTGACTCCTAACGCCGGACTCCGCAATATCAGGTCTTTTTTGAGCATCCACTTGTAAAAACCACGCACGGTGGATATTTTTCGGTTGATGCTCGTGGCATTGAGCCCCTCTGCCTTGAGCGACATCACCCAGCGTCGCACTATCTTGGGCTCGATGTCGGCAAGTGTGTCTTGCTGCGTCGCCTCCAAGCAATACTCCGCGAAGGCTTGCATATCGGTAACATACGCCTTTACAGTGTGTTGGCTGTACCGTCGCTCATGCAACAAATAATCCCTGAACCTGGCGATTTCTTCTTCCATTATTTTTACGTAAATATATGAAATATATTTCTAATCTGCAAAATAATTTAACTTTTTTTTGAAAATTATTTTGCGTTACTTGTACAGTATTGATTGTCAAATTATTGACGCTACAACCGGCTGCCAAGCGGCGGCTGTCCGAAGTGTTCGAGAGCGTCATTTACGATGTCTATATTATAATTGCCGCCAGTTTCACCTATGAAGTACTCCACCACAAGATCCGACTTCGACGAATGAGACAATGCGTAACCTGCACTTTTGAGAAACGAGGTGGTCTCGTCGAGATTAAGTTTCAAGGCAATTGCCAATGCAAGCACAGTGCCTTTGGTGGGCGAGTAGCCTTCGTTGGATATTATCTTGGAAAACAGGCGGCGGTCGATGTTGGCGTCCTTGTAAACTTCGGCGTTATTGAGTCCGCGCTTGTTGATGGCTTTTATGAGCAGAGTGCCAAATGAATCTTCGAGCCTATCAATCACCGAGGATGAAAAGTCGGATGGCAACATCGAAGGGGCAACTTGTCGCGCAGCCTCTTTCTTTCGGCTTTTATTGATAAAACGCTTAAAAAAATTGGCGCCGCCAACTGTGGTGCATTGTTGGGCAGACCTTGCAACATTATAACATGCCTCCTCCGATATTATGGCGTCGCACAGCACTTCCTCGTCACCATAATCATAATGGCGCGAGATATAGCCGTCAAGTTTTTCGTATAATGCAAGTTGGTCTATTGTATCCATACCTTATATATATTAATGTGTGAAGAAGGATATTGCTCTGTAAGCAAATCTATGACTGCAAATATAAACTATTGCCAAACAAAATGCAAATATTAGGTGAGTTTTACGCAAAATAATATTAACTTTGCACCTGACGGATTATCCGCTACACCTTATAATATATATTAACATCAAAAAACAGTAACAAATAATGAAACGACAACTACTATTTGGCGCGGCACTCGCGCTCACGCTGTCGTCATCGGCGCAGACCAAGCTCCTGACCGACGGACAAGAAGAATTCCAAATCCCCGCCGAAATCTACGGACAGTTTGCCGAGCACCTCGGACGCTGCATCTACGACGGCATCTGGGTGGGCAAAAACAGCAACATACCCAACCAAGACGGCTACCGCACCGACGTATTCAACGCATTGAAAGACCTCCAAATCCCCGTACTCAGGTGGCCAGGCGGCTGTTTTGCCGACACGTACCACTGGAGGGACGGCGTAGGCCCCGCCACCAAGCGTCCCAAAATCAAGAATGTATTCTGGGGCGGCACTATGGAGGACAATTCTTTCGGCACCGACGAATTTTTCACGCTCTGCGAACGTCTCGGCTGCAAGACCTATCTCTCCGTGAACGTCGGCTCCGGCACGGTGAAGGACATGAACAACTGGCTCGAATACATCACCGGCACTGAGGACTGTCCCAACGTAAACCTCCGCAAGCAGAACGGCCGCGAAAAACCATACAAGATTGACTATATGGGCATCGGCAACGAATCATGGGGCTGCGGCGGCAACATGCGCCCGGAGTATTATGCCGACATATACAGGCAATATTCGGGCTACGCGCACCTCTATTCCAACAACACCAATCCCGTGCGCGTGGCGTCGGGTTCCAACGACTTCGACTACAACTGGACCGAAGTACTCCTCAAAAACGCCGGCAACAATATGGAGCACATATCCCTGCACTACTACGTGCTGCCCATCCGCGATTGGAACGGTTCGAAAGGTCCTGACCGTGGTTTTGGTGAAGACCACTACTTCGGCGTCATCCGCGATGGCTACAAGATGGGCGAAATGATTCCCAAACACCTCGACATCATCGCCAAGTACAACAAAAACGTAAAACTCGACGTGGACGAATGGGGCATCTGGACTGACCAAGAGCCAGGCACTATCCCCGGACACCTCTATCAGCAAAACACCCTCCGCGACGCACTCTTGGCAAGCACCACATTCGACATTTTCCACAAATATGCATACGGCCTCGGCATGTGCAACATCGCGCAGGTAGTCAACGTATTGCAATCGATGGTATTGACCAAAGGCGACAAGATGATTCTCACGCCTACCTACCACGTATTCAAGATGTACGCCGTTCACCAAAACGCCAAGTACATCCCGCTGTCGTTCCATTCGCCCAAATACACCTTCAACGGCGAAAGCATCGACGCAATCAGCGCAACACTCTCCAAGAAGGACGGCGTATATCACCTCTCCGTTACCAACGTAGATTCCAAGAAGGAAAACACCGTAACTCTCGACCTCTCAGCCATCAACGCCACCACCACCAGCAAGGCCGAAATCATCACGTCCAAGAGTTTTGCCGACTACAATTCTTTCGACAATCCTAACGTAATCAAGGCTGTGCCCTTCAACGGCGCAACAGTAAAGAAAGGCGAATTGACGGTGAAATTGCCGCCAATGAGCGTGGTAACGATTGAATTGAAATAATGAGACGCACGGCCGTGCGTCTCCACACCACGATAAAACAATAAACCGCAGATTCAATTATGTTTTGAATCTGCGGTTTTCTATTTTATGGATGTTGTGGGCAGGCGACACGCCTGCAAGCGGGCGAGACACCCGCACTCCACTATTTTGCGAATGTCAATTCGTTGATGAGCCTATGGCAATTGCCGTACTTTTCGATGATGAAGAGGACGTAGCGAATGTCAACATTGATGCAACGCTGAAGTTTTGTGTTGAAATACCAGTCGCCACACATTGCCTCGGAGTTGCCGTCGAAGGCGAGACCGATGAGGTTGCCGCGTCCGTCGATAACAGGGCTGCCAGAATTGCCGCCGGTGATGTCGTTGTCGGTAATAAAACATGCATGCAACGAACCATCCTTGTCTGCATAACGACCGAAGTCTTTGTTTTGCAGGAGGGTCTTCAATTTGGCTGGCACGTCAAACTCGTAGTCGCCAGGGATTTCCTTCTCCAAAACGCCGTCGGTGGTGGTGAAATAATTCATCAAAACGCCGTCTTTGGGCTTGTAATCCTGAACAGTGCCGAATGTGAGCCTTTCGGTGAAATTGGCGTCAGGATAAGGATTGGCACCTGCATTCATCTCGTTGACACCTTTAGTATATATACGGCGGGCGTTGTTGAGCATAGATTCGTTGGCACGGCTTGCAGTCAACAATTCGCGATAAATATCAAGCACAGCCAAGAAATTGCTGATGACTGGGTCGGTGAGCAACGCCTCGCGGGTAGGATTCTCCATAAACTTGTCGAAACCTTCCTGAGTTGCAAACTGCGAGGTAAACATGTAGGCTACAGCCGAATCGGCAGGCATCTCTTTGAGGAAACTCGGATAATATTTCTCATCGATGTCCTCCATGTAGAGCTTAGCCATGGCGAGCGACGATTTGTAGTCGGTGCTGTAGCTGTAATCCTTATAAAAATTGTGTCCTTCCTTGATGAACTCCTCCTTGGTCTTGCCATCGGGGTCGAGTATATAATCGATGATGTGGTAGCCGTGCATCAGTAGCTCCATGCCGTTGAAGAAACACTCATTGACGTACATCAAGACGTGTGCATTGTCGCGGTCGGCATCACAAGCCTTCTGTATTTGAGAGAGAGCGTCCTGATACTCATTCTGACGCTGTGAGTTGGCGCGGTACCAGTTTTCAAACTCGCGCTCCTGCTTCTGCTTCTCGCCAACGATGTTGAGGGCTTTGAGAGATTTATTCGCCTCGATTGAATTTTTCCAATAATTGGACGAGTGCGAATACTTGGTGGCATACTTGATGCGAATCTCGTCGCTTGCCTCCATGTCGGCGTGCAATACGTCTTGACGGATGCCGCGTATCTTGGCGCGGTCGTCGTTGGAGAGCATATCGTTGTAGATTTCGTAACTCGTGGAATACCTCTGCGTAGTACCAGGGAATCCCATCACCATTGCAAAATCGCCCTTCTTGTACCCCTTGAGGCTGATGGGCAAATGGTACTTTGGCTTCATCGGAACATTGGAAGCATTGTATTCTGCGGGGTTGCCGTCCTTGTCCACATACACGCGGAACACGGAGAAGTCGCAAGTATGGCGTGGCCACATCCAATTGTCGGTGTCGCCGCCAAACTTGCCGATAGCATCGGGCGGAGTACCTACAAGGCGCACATCCTTATAATCGAGATAGACGCAGAGAAAATACGAATTGCCCTCGAAAAAAGGCTTTATCTCAATCCTGTGAAATTCCGACGAATACTTCTTCTTATATTCAGCGGTGATTTTCTCGATGTTGGCGTCAATCTGTTCCTCGCTGTGATTGTTGACACCTTTCAGTACATCGTCGGTAACGTCGGCAATCTCCTGCAAGATGCTCACGTAGAGGTCGGGCGTGGATATTTCCTCATCAAACGACATAGCCCAGAATCCGTCCTTGAGGTAGTCGTGAGCCACAGTACTGTGCTGCTGTATGCTCTGGTAGCCGCAATGGTGATTGGTGAAAATCAATCCCTGATCCGACACAATCTCGCCGGTGCAATAGCCGCCAAACACCACTACGGCATCCTTGAGGCTCGACTTATTGACGCTATACACGTCCTCCGGCTTCAGGCGGAAGCCCTGCGCCTTCATCTGCTTGTAATTCTTGCCAATGAGGTTGAGCAGCCACATACCCTCGTCGGCTCGCGCCGTGGATGCCGCAATAGCAATTAGCACCAACACGGACAAAAACTTTGTAAATTTCATAATACTTATTTTAATGTTAACGACGGTGCAAAGTTAACAATAATTAATGGCAAAAAAAAATGGTTGTTAATTTTACATTAAATTAACACCAATGTTAAAATCGACGTTTTGGTAAAGCAAACATTACACAAAAAACGGTGCAAAAGAATATCAAACTTTACATTTTACTTTAATTTAACACACAAAAAACATTTTATTTTCAAAATAATTATCTCTGAATATTAACATTTTACGCCCAAAACCTAAAAAAAAGCACAAAAAAAAATCAAAAAGTGTTGTTTTTATTAAAATCTCACACTAAATTTGTTGCTCAAAGATGGCTACTGCTGCAATTTGTAGCCAACAAACTATTATTTACTAAATTTACCAAATTACATCACTTATGAGAAGATTGCTTTTGTTGGGATTATTCCTTCTGATGATCCCATTTGCGTTGTACGCGCAGAATATCCAGGTAACTGGTACTGTGCTTGACGCAAACAACGAACCTCTGCCGGGTGTCAACGTCGTTCAGACGGGAACAACCAACGGCACAATCACAGATCTCGACGGCAAATACTCCCTCAGCGTGCCGTCTGACGCAACCCTTACATTCTCCTACATTGGTTTCACCAATCACGTGGAGAACGTAAACGGACGCACCAACATCCCGCCCGTTACACTCGAATCCGACGACAAAGAGATCGAACAAGTCGTAGTCGTTGGTTACGGTACAATGAAAAAATCCGACGTGTCGGGTTCTGTTGTTTCCGTAGATACCAAAGACATGATGAAACGCGCCCCCGTCAACGTAAACCAGGGCTTGCAGGGTGCAGCCGCCGGCGTTATGGTAACTGCACAGGACGGTTCGCCGGAAGGTAAGTCGCAGGTGCGCATTCGTGGTGTCGCCACCATCAACGGTAGCGCACAGCCTCTCTACGTCGTTGACGGCGTACAGGTAGGTACCAACGCCGACTTCCTCAACCCCGCCGACATCGAGTCTATGGAAGTATTGAAGGACGCATCCGCTACCGCAATCTACGGTTCTGCTGGTGCCAACGGTGTCATCATGATCACCACAAAGCACGGCACCAAGGGCAAAGCTCGCTTCGACTTCTCCGCCGACTTCGGCATCCAGACTTTGGCTTACAAACTCGACGTGCTTAGCGTTGACGAGTACGCACAATTCATCCGCGATATGCACGCTAATGACAGCCAGGGCTTGTTCAACGAAATTTGGGATGCCAAATATGACGGCAAGCGCAATAGCATCGATTGGCAAGACCAATTCACCGACGCCGCTTTGAAACAGCAATATACAATGTCTGTAGCTGGTGGCAACGATAAGAGCCAGACCTCTTTCTCCGCTTCTTACCTCAAAAACAAGGGTATCATTGTAAACTCTCAATATGAAAGGCTCACCGCCCGCGTCAACAACAAGACCGAAATCAACAACTTCCTCGAAGTTGGCGGCGACATCAACTACGTTTACACAAGGAGCAACGGCGCATACGGTCGTCAGGGCAATACATTCAACCTCTCTTCTCAGAGGGACTTGGCATTCCTCTCGCCGTCTATGGACTACATCGATGGCAATGGCAATATCCAGCACGTATATCCCGAAAACCCCGACGGCTCTTACGGCATTGGCCTCTTGGGTCAGAAGAACCTTGAATTCAACCCTGGTACACTCAACAACCCCTACGCAATCGTTCAGGAAAACAACAACCTCAACAGGTCTAACCGCGTATTCACTTCCGCATACGCTCAGATCAACATCGTAAAAGGTCTTACATTCAAGACCGTGGGCTTGTTCAACTTCTACTCCTCTGACGGCAACAACTTCACATATCTGCAAAACCGCTTCAATATGGACCCCCTTACCGGCGAATATTGGGACGCATACGACACCCAACGCGATGTCTATGCCAACAAATACAAAGTGGACGCAGGCAACGTTCCCAAGGATCACACCACCAACACATTTAGCCTTTCGCAGAGCCAATCTACAACCATTGGCATCGAAAACTACTTCAACTACAACTGGAAGAACGACATCGTAAACCTCAACCTCATGCTCGGTCAGGAAGCATCCAACTCTTGGGGCGCATGGGTTAGCGCAAACACTCAGGGCTTCAAAGAGCAAACAATGCGTCAGATTGGACTTTCCGACGACACCAAGAACGGTAGCGGCGCTTTCAATGCAAAAGTTAGGGGCGTATCCTACTTCGGTCGTGTAACAGCAAGCCTCTTCGACAAGTACGTATTGACAGCAACTGTACGTCGCGACGGTTCATCCAACTTCGGTTCTGGCAACCGCTTCGGTGTATTCCCCTCAGCTGCATTGGCATGGAGAATTTCGCAGGAAGACTTCTTGAAAGACAACGAAATCATCTCTAACCTCAAGCTCCGCCTCGGTTGGGGTCAGACTGGTAACTCGGGTGGCGCTACTTCGCTCTCTTCTTACCAGACCTCTATGACCACATACAATGGCAAGCAACTCCTCTACGGCTTCTACCAGCAGGACGGCGGTATGGGTCAATTTGGCAACGGTATCAACACCACCACTTCTGGTACGAAGGTAGTGGCAGTGGACACAGACCTCAAATGGGAAACCAACGAGCAGACCAACGTCGGCATCGACCTCGGCCTTCTCGACGGTCAAATCAACGTAACAATGGACTACTTCATCCGTAAGTCCAAAGACCTCCTCCTCACCAGAAACTTCGCAGCATCTTCTGGCGTTCAGAGCATCTACACCAACTATGGCGAAATCGAAAACAAAGGCTTCGAGTTCCAAATCAACTGGCAGAAGCGCATCCGCGACTGGAACTTCAGCGCATCCTTCACCGGCTCTACTTTGAAGAACAAGGTTAAGAAGATGGGCGACCCTCAGTTCTTCACCAACGACCACGGCACCACCGACCCGGCTATGACCAACAACGACGGTACAAACCAAGGCTGTATCGGTGCTGCATCTGGCTACAAGTGGGGCGACCACTCTGTTGCAATGGAAGGCGAGGCTGTAGGCTCTTACTACGGCTACGTTGTAGAAGGCATCTTCCAATCCGAAAAAGAAATGGAAGACCTCGACAAAGCATTGCGTCAAAGAAGCGAAAACATCCGTCCCGACGGCACAGAAGACCCGAACCTGTTCTACCAGAAAAAGCACGACAAAGACGGTGCAGACGAACGTACACTCGTAGGCGACTTCAAATACAAAGACCTCAACGGCGACGGCAAAATTACCGATGCTGACCGTACAATCCTCGGCAACGGCTTCCCGAAATTCAACTACGGCATCAACCTCAACGTTGCATGGAAAAACTTCGACTTCTCGCTCTACGGCTATGGCGTGGCAGGTCTCGACCTCCTCTCCTACTCCTCGATGCGTCTCGCTATCGCATATCAGGGCGACGACGGCTGTGTGCCCAACACTCTCAAAGACAACGACTACTGGACTCCCACCAACACTGGTGCTGAACTTCCCCGTGCTACATACGTGGACGGCAACTGGAACAGAAGGGTATCCTCCGCATGGGTAAAGAAAGCAGACTACTTCAAGTTGAGCAACATTCAGATTGGCTACACATTCGACAAGAAGCTCATCGAGCCTCTCAAACTCACCAATGCAAGAGTTTACTTCGCAATCTCCAACGTTGCATTGTTCTCTCCGTATAAGAAGTACGGCGATCCCGAATGTGGTCAGGGCTGCGTATTGTACACCGGTTTGGATTCCGGCCGTTACCCCAACCCGAGGACATTCCAATTCGGCGTAAGTTTCTCTTTCTAATTTAACTTAACATTAATTGCAGTAAAGCATGAAAAACTTAAATAAAATATTAGCATTAGCCCTCGGCGCGGGGGCAATGCTTACAGCTCAGTCCTGCAAGGAAAGCTTTCTTGATGTCGACCACTACGACATCTTGAGCCCCAACTACACGACGAGTTCAGACGAAACATTCGAAGACGGCGTTTTGTCGTGCTACGCCAATATGAACCAGTTGATCAACGAGGACTCTATGAAGCCTTGGCTCTGGTTTTCTGGACACCCGACGATGGACACCCAAGCCACTGGCTGGGACAAATCGTGGCTCACTCAATCCTGGTCTGCAGACCAGCAGGAGATGTACGCAGAATGGAAACGTCTCTACGACGGCATCTCGCTCTGCAACAAAGTCATTGAAATGTGCAACGACCCCGAACAGAATGGCAAATTGTCGGAGACAATGAAGAAACAAGCATTGGCAGAGGCTCGCGCAATGAGAGGTTTCTACCTCTTCCTCGCCGCACAAACATGGGGCAATGTGCCTATCCTCAAAGATGGACAGGATTACCGCGACCTCCCCGGCAACGGCGGTACCGAAGGCAACGCTGTAGAGGTGCTCGACTTCATCATCGAAGACCTCAAATTCGCAGCCGACAACCTCGACTGGGCTCCTCGCAACGGTCAATACGGACGCGCCACCAAGGGTATGGCAAAATCATTCCTCGCCGAGGCTTACCTCTGGAAGGCATACCGCAAGGGAAATCCCAACGGCAACGGCGAAGAAGTAACAAGCGCAAAGACTCAGCTCGAAGACATCATCAAATCCGGCACTTACCAGTTGCAGGAATCATTCACCACACTCTTCGACCCCCTCGCATGGAACAAGGAATGTATCTGGGAAGAAGTAATGGACGAAGGCGGACAGTCTAACCAATGGGGCAACTTCCACACCAACGCCCACGGCTGGACCGACAACTACGCCGCTTGTCCTGACGGCAACGGCGGCTGGGGTACACTCTTCCTTTCTTGGGAATGGTACTCCTGCTACGAAAAAGGCGACAAACGCCGCGACGGCTCGGC
Source organism: Bacteroidales bacterium UBA3824 (assembly GCA_002393195.1). Taxonomy (GTDB): domain Bacteria; phylum Bacteroidota; class Bacteroidia; order Bacteroidales; family UBA3824; genus UBA3824. The sequence continues at coordinate 11,086 of DGIK01000105.1, forward strand.
TTGTACAAGCATAATCTCCAACTGGGGCGATTTCAAAAACCGCATCACCGACGAGCCTCTCGAGCAGTGCGACAAGTCAGACTACTGCTACGGTCAAAACCCGTATCTGAACACCGTGAACAACTCACCTGAACACCAGACATACCACTGGGACAACGGCGGCGACCGTGCACCCAACGTATATTCGATCAAATGGTGGCGTACTGGTCAAAACACCTGGTGGTCCAACATCTGGAGCCCTGTTCACATCTACTGGAAACGCTACGCTGACGTTCTCCTCACATACGCAGAATGTTGCTTCCGCACCGGCGACGCTGCAACAGGATGGCAGTATGTCGATATGGTTCGCGAACGCGCCTTCGGCAAACTCGAAGAGGGCAATGAAGCCGCTTTGACTGCAAAATACGCACCGTATTACCTTGCATACGCCACAGCTGAATCTGGCCATGCCGGCACCTATGGTCCAGACCACTACAAAGATGCTGATGGCAATGCAAAATATCCGTTGCCTTTCGGCTCCAACATGTCTGACTTCGTTAAAGGCGAGACATACTACGGTACTGTGAAGACAAAACTCGGCTTCAACCTCGAAACATGGGAGGTCGCACTTCTCCAGGAACGCCGCAAGGAGTTCAACTGCGAATGGGTATTGGCTCCCGCACTCCACCGCTCTGGTGTCTTGGGCGAGCACATCCGTGTAAACTACCCGATGGATGCAACTCAAGTTTCGGAACTTGCCAACTATCCGTGGTGCCCGCGTGCATACGAGTACAGCGAGGATAAGATGAACTTCCCGATTCCCGCACAGGAATTGCTCAGGAATCCGAATTTGACTCAGAACAAGGCTTACAGGTAGTATAAAATCTGATACGCTGACAAGCGTATAACAAGCAACATTATTAAGCCGCTGCGACGATATGTCCGCAGCGGCTTTTTTATTTGTATTATATCGCTCATTATCAATACATTCTATATATTTTTTTTGGAATGGTGCAAAAATCATTTGCAAAAATCTTTGGAATGGTGTAATTTTGCGAAAATAAAAATCTTGGAATGGTGCAAAATGGAAAGAAAAATTTACAAACGTCTGCTTGAATGGAAGCAACAAGAGCAATCTACATTAATCCCCCGCCAATACTTGCAAAAACTAAACAGAACGAAAATAGTGCGATATTTTTATTTTGTATTATTATTTTTTTAACTTTGCAATGTCAAAACCAAAACATCGAGCACCATGAAATTCTTACCAGTAGGCATACAGGCATACACATCGTTGATAAAGCATAATTTCGTCTATATCGACAAGACCGAGATGATATACAGAATCGCCAACCGCAAGGCGTGCTACTTCCTCTCCCGTCCGAGGCGTTTTGGCAAAAGCCTAACGCTCAGTACATTGCATGCTTATTTCGATGGTTTGAAGGAATATTTCGTCGGCACTAAGATGGAACAGTTGGAGAAGGATTGGATCAAGTATCCAGTGTTTCATTTTGATTTCAACGGTTCGGAATACGGCTCGGTAAAAGATTTCCGCGACAAACTCAGCGACCAGTTAGACGAAATTGCAGAGGAATATCCAATACCGGCACGTCGCACTCTGTCGTCGCGTTTCGCCGCGCTTTTGAAGTCCGCCTTTGAAGTTACTGGACGGGAAGTGGTGGTATTGGTGGACGAATACGACAAACCTCTCCTATCCAACATCCACAAGCCAAAACTTCAGAACGATATACGCAAGAGCCTGAAATCTTTTTACACGATGCTGAAAACCTGCGACAAGTATATCAAGTTAGCATTTATCACGGGCGTTACAAAATTCAGCAAGGTGAGTCTTTTCAGCGATGTCAACAATCTTGACGACATTTCGATGAACATTGACTACGCAACTATCTGCGGCATCACAGAAAAAGAACTTCACGCTCAACTCGATCCATACATCAAGATAATGTCGGACGCCAACAAAATGACCACGGATCAATGCTACGCCGAACTTAAACGCTGGTACGAGGGCTATCATTTTCATCCAAACGCCGAGGACACTTATAATCCGTTTGGCTTGATGAAAGCGTTGAACGACAAGGAGTTCAAGGGATATTGGTTTGAGTCTGGCACACCTACTTTTCTTGTAGAAATTATCAAGAAAAACAGAATGCCGTACATATCGCTCGATAGCGTGGAATGTACAGAAACAATGTTGTCTAAGGTTGACAACTTCGACGAGAGTCCAGTGCCGTTGCTGTATCAGAGCGGGTATCTCACAATCAAGAGCTACAATCCAATTTCAAAAAAATACACGCTCACGATGCCAAACCAAGAGGTCAGCGAGGCATTCCCGACGTTTTTGCTCAATTTTGGTTTCCCAAAAACAGAAAATTCTCCGTTCGACATTTGGAGTTTTGCCAGCGATGTCCGTGACGGCAACTGCCAACAGTTTATGAAACGTTTCTCCGCTCTGCTTGCCGACAGCACTTACGAGATTGTGGGCGATGCAGAGTTGTATTTTCAGAATGTTACATATTTGATATTCAAACTGTTGGGATTCTACATCGAGGCAGAGCGGCGCACTTCGGACGGAAGGATTGATGCTGTCGTCAAAACCCAAGATTACATCTTCGTCTTTGAGTTCAAACTCGACAAACCCGCACAAGAGGCATTGGAACAGATTGACAACAAGGAATATATGCTGCCGTTCAGCGTGGATGGACGCAAACTGTTCAAAATCGGCGTAAGTTTTTCGAGCAAGACAAGAAAAGTGGCTGAATATGTAATCAAATAAAATAACATAACCATCTCTCTATCTTTTTACGGAAAAGTAAAGCATATTTGTCTGTATTTTTACGGATTTTGATATCCATCTCTCTATCTTTTTACGGAAAAGTAAAGCATATTTGTCTGTATTTTTACATGAATCAATAACAACACATTGAAAATCAAATACTATCAAAAAAAGATATTTTTATTTAAAAATTCGAGATTTTTTTATACATTTGCAAAAACATAAAAACATCAAAATATGAAGTATTATTCACGACAAATAGACCATTATCTTCTTGAATGGAAAAACGACCCTAACCACAAGCCGCTCCTTCTTCGTGGTGCACGGCAAGTGGGCAAATCTACCGCTATACGCAACCTTGGCAAATCGTTTAGGTATTTCGTGGAAATCAATTTTGAAAAAGACCGCGACGCGCAATCTTTTTTTAAAGGCAATGCAAAAGCAAGCGAGATTGTAGATATGTTGTCAATCAACTATCAAACCGAAATCATCCCTGGCGAAACATTGCTATTTTTCGACGAAATACAGGCTTGCCCAGAGGCTGTGCATGCCTTGTGGTTTTTTTGCGAAGATATACGACAGCTCCATGTGATTGCAGCAGGATCTCTATTGGAATTTGCACTCAAAGACATGCCGACATTCGGTGTTGGGCGCATCAGTTCATTGTTCATCTACCCAATGTCGTTTGATGAATTTTTGTTGGCAACAGGCAATGCCAAACTACTCGAACTCAAATCCAGATGCAATGCCGAAAATCCACTTCCTGAAATTTTCCACAAAAAACTTGCTGATTTGTTTAAGGTGTTCATCCTTGTAGGCGGAATGCCGGCTGCTGTGGATGAATACGTCAAAACAGGTAAAATTGCAGGGTGTTCGCGAATAATCGGAGACATCGTACAAACATACAGCGACGATTTTTCCAAATATTCCAAACTTGCAACTCCAACTTTGCTTCGACAGGTGTTATTGAGCGCGGCGAGCCAGATAGGAGGCAAATTCATATTCAATAAGGTGGACGGTTCATATCGAACAGAAAATGTGAAACTTGCCCTCCAGCTGCTTGTTGACGCTGGACTATTGATACCTACCACTCATACAGCCGCCCACGGTGTGCCACTTGGTGCTGAAACCAACTTCAAATTTGTCAAATACTTGCTGCTCGATTCGGCAATAGCATTAACCATGCTTGGAATAGACGACGCTTCTAATACTAACATCAAAGACATTCTTGTTGCCGACAACATCGACCTTGTAGATAAAGGCAGCATTACGGAAATGGTTGCGGGTCTCGAAATCCTCAAATATATGAATCCTCACTCTCGGCACAGCCTGTATTATTGGGAAAACCTTGCCAAAGGTTCGCAAAGCGAGATTGATTACATCATTGCCAAAAGAGGCAAGATTGTACCCATCGAAGTAAAATCGGGTATCAAAGGCTCAATGGCAAGCCTACATTATTTTCTCAGACAGCGCGCCGACAATAGCAACCTTGGCAATGCAATCCGCTGTTCATTAGAAAATTTTGGCAGAATAACTGGCGGCGACAGGGACATAGATATTGTTCCACTATTCGCGATGTCCACCATTTTCTAACGTTCCTTCCCTATCCTCCGGTATTCATAGACCAAGAAACAAGCCGTTACTATCGTGCTGAGAGTATCTGACACAGGAATCGACAGCCATACGCCATTGAGCTGAAAAAAACTTGGCAGCACCAGCAACGACGGTATCAAAAACAAAATCTGCCGCGTCGTGGAAAGTATCACGGCTATGCCGGCACGTCCTATCGACTGGAAAAAATTGGACGTTACCATCTGAAAACCCACTATCGGGAACGTGGCTATCATAATGCGCATCGCCGACGACGAAATCCGGGTCATCTCGTCGTCGTCGGTAAACATGCCGCATATCAACTGCGGGAAAAGTTCGCACACCGCAAAGGCGACGCACATGACCGCCGTCGCATAAATGATGGTCTTTTTGAGCACTTCCTTCACGCGGTCATACTGCTGCGCTCCGTAATTGTATCCCGCAATGGGCTGCATACCTTGATTGAGCCCGAGCACAAGCATAGCAAAGAGCATCAATACCCTATTGACAATGCCATACGCGCCTATGGCGTAATCGCCGCCGTAGGTGAAGAGCTGATTGTTGATGATGATTACCACAAGACAAGCGCAAATATTCATCATAAAGGGACTCATGCCCACAGAAATAATGCCCTTGATGATGCCCCAATCGACGTGGAAAATTTCGCGCTCGAAGTGGATGTATTTTTTACGGTCGACAAAATGCAACAGCAGCACCACCAACGCCGAGAGCTGGCTGATGACCGTAGCCCACGCCGCGCCCGCTATGCCCCAATGAAACACAAATATAAACAGCGGGGCAAGCATCACATTGACGCCCACAGACATCATCGTAATCGCCATCGCCTTCTTGGGAAATCCGCAACTCCTCAATAAGCAACTCAACCCAAAGTACATATGGGTGATGACGTTGCCGATAAGAATCACCTGCATAAAATCTCTGGCGTATGGCAACGATTCGTCTGACGCTCCAAAAAGATAGAGAATTTTGTCCATGAATACCAAGCCAAACAGCATTACCGTAAGGCCGATGATTACATTGAGTATCACCACATTGCCGAGTACGAGGCTTGCCGCACGGTGGTCTTTTTGTCCGAGCTTGATGCTTAGCAACGCCGCGCCGCCCGCGCCCACGAGCGAGCCAAACGCAGCCGCCAAGTTCATAAGAGGAAGCGTGATGCCCAGCCCGGCAAGCGCCATAGGCTCCACACCACGCCCGATGAAGATGCTATCTACTACATTATAAATACTTGCCGCCATCTGTGCGGCTATCGCGGGCAGCGCGTAACTGATGAGCAGCCGCCCTATATTTGCAGTGCCTAATTCGGTAGGCGACTTTGCCTGTGAGGACATTTTGATAGAGTTTTTACCTTGATTGTTTCAGGGCGCAAAATTACAAAAAATGCAACACTCGGCAAAGTCGGCACACGAATTATTTTTAATTGGAGGCAGACTGGCTGTCGAGATCCAACAATTCCTGCAAGAAAGCCACATCTTCGCTCAACGACCGTGCGGGAGCAGCACCTTTGCTTCTTGCGGCACATTTGGACGCAAGACGCGCCGCGCTCACTGCCTTATGCATAACACGGTACGACGATTGTATGCCTTCCGAATCGGCGGTGATATTTGCCGACATATTGCTGCGGATGCCGTATGACGAAGCAGTCTGCACAGCGTCGATATTTGCGCCGAGGAAGATGAAATCCCAGCCTTCCTTGTCCTGCAGCAGAGTAATCATATGCTTGATTTGCAACGCATTGTACTCGCGGGAGGCGTTTTCGTAACCGTCGGTGATTATCACAAAGACCACCTTGTTGGCGCGGGTGTCGTCGGTGGCACCGGCTTGAATGGCCTTTGTATGGCTGATGGCGTTGCCAACGGTGTCGAGGAGCGCGGTGCATCCGCCGGGGATGTAGTCGGCGGCGGTGAGAGGCTTCACGGTGGAGATGTCCACGCGGTCGTGTATTATCTTCGCATTGTCGGAGAAGAAGATGGTGGTGAGCCTGCACAAGCCCTCGCCCTTCTTGTGCTGATTGAGCATCGAATTGAATCCGCCGATGGTGTCGGATTCCAATCCCGACATCGAGCCAGATTTGTCGATGATGATTACGAGTTCGGTGATGCCGTCGTTCTGTGCGATGTCCTTCTGTGCGTCGTTGGTCTGTGCGTTGTTTACTGTTGTTGCCATAATGATTCAAGTTTTAATGGTTGATAAAATTGTTGTCTGTTTTCGATTGCAAATATACAGCGGTTTTGGGCGGCGGATGTCGCTTCGCAGGCGACAAAATGGAAATTGTACAAAAAAGACCGAAAATGTTAACATAAATTTGCATAAATCCAAAATAGTAAATAATTTTGTAGCATTAAATACTTAAACATTTTGGCTTGACCATGAGCAGAAAGTTCAATACCAAAAAATTTTTAAAAGATGTGCTTAACAACAAGTATGCGCTTGTAATCGGCAACGAAAACATACTTGACCCCAAGATTGAGCCTACGAGGGACGTTCACCAGTATCTTTTGAGGATGGTGAACGAAAACTCCAGGGTGCAATATGACAACTATTACGATATAGCCATCGACAAAAACGAACGCTCCAACCCCATCAGGCAACTGATAGACGACGGCGAAATCAAGTTTCGCGCATCTGACGTCTCCAAAGAACTGATGGCTCTGCTCGAAACTCGCCTGTTCACCACCGTATTGACTACCACAACAGACGGATACTAGGAAGCCGCAATGAAAAAGATATGGGGCAAAGACCTCCGCGTAGTCAATATCTACGACAAGGAGACCGTGGACGAATTGCAAACGGCATTGAAAAACTGCCGCCGTGGCAAAAAATACATTCAGCCTACCCTGATATACGTATTTGGCAAACTCGACGAAGAAGACCTCGCCAAAAAATACATCAAGACCGACGCCGACGCCATCCTGCTCATCGAAAAATGGATGCGCATGGACGTGGAGGCAAACAATGAGATGCTCGAATTTATCCGCAGCAAGCGTCATCTGGCACTTGGTTGCAAATTCGACAACTGGTACTTCCATTTTTTCTGGTACGTCTTGACGGGCGTCACCAAGAGCGGCGAGGAAAACAATTACGACGGCATGGGCGAAGTGGCTTTCACCATCGACAAGGAAGACAAGACGGAGAGCCGACTGTACCAATTCCTTAACCAAACCGACATCTGCGTACTTGGCGACGCCACCGATTTCATCACCAACATCACCAAAACACTTACAGAAGACACCGAGGACGCACCTTTCCGCAAACAGATAGAGGACGCCCGCCGGCAGGGCGGTGTGTTCATTTCGTATTGCAGCAAGGACGCGCTTACCGCATGCCAACTGTTTTACCAACTCAGCGACAAGAAATACGACGTATGGCTCGACAATGCGCGACTATATGGCGGCGACAAATACGAAACTGTGATAGCCGACGCCATCAGCGCAGCCAAGGTGGTGATTACCGTGCTTTCGCCCAACGTAGCCGAAGACCTCAAAAACGACTCCACAAACCATTATTACAACAAAGAATGGCGCATAGCGCAGCAGTTTGACGACAAGACAATAATCCCATTGGCTGTCAACGGCTACGACCTGCGCGACGGCTACCACCAGGTATATAAAAAGATAGTGAACCAGAAGGCGTCTGGCATAGACCTTATGGATCCCGAGGGATTCTCCAAACTAATTGATTCAATCGACGAACACTTGTAAGAAAATGACCGACACATACAACCCTTGGGCGGGACTCGCCTCATACGAAGACCCGAAGACCGCCAAACAAAAACTGAAATTCTGCGGACGAGACGACGATAGTTACGACCTCGCTCGCCTCATCATGGGCAACGTTTTTGTTACCTTGTACGGAAAGAGCGGCATAGGCAAGACCTCGTTGCTCAATGCCGGTGTGTTCCCCGAATTGAGACAGGAGCAATACTCCCCCGACAGCCTGCGCCTCGGCATCAGGGACGAGGAGCATCCCCAATCATATCAGGCAATGATTATAGAAGCCGCAGAGCGCATTGCCACCAAGACCAATACCATCAACGTAATCGCCGAGCAGAAAGACCCGCAAGCCATCGATTACCTCTGGAACTACTTCGCCCGCCATCGTTTCTACGACAAAAACGACGACCCAACCACGCCTGTATTTGTGTTCGACCAGTTTGAAGAAGTGTTTCGCGGGCATCGCGACGAGGCAGAAATCCTTTTGAAACAATTAGACTACCTCAACGACAAAGACCACGCCCTCGACCGTTGCGAAATCGACGGACAGACATACCGCTACGAACAAAATTTTCGTTTTGTAGTATCAATCCGAGAAGACGACCTCTACCTCCTGGAAGACAGCATAGACAATTGCTACCTGCCCGCCCTCAAACGCTGCCGCTACCGTCTCCGCAGCCTCACCGAAGAAGGGGCACGCGACGCCATCCTGATTCCGGGCAAAGGTCTGTTCAATGACAACGACAAGCAACCTATAACCGACGCCATCATCAGCAAATCGCGCAACGACGACGGCAGCATAAGCACCAACATCATTTCACTGCTTTGCAGCCGAATTTATGTCGATTTCAAAAAATCCGGCGAAAACCACATTTCGCCATTGCTCGTTGACAACTTCCTGAAAGGCAACCCCTTTGAAAAATTTTACAACGAGGCTACACGCGGATTCTCCGACCGTGAAAAATCATACATCGAAGACAATTTCGTGGACAGCAACGGCCGCCGCAACTCCATCCCAGAGAGCAATTTCTTAAAGCACGTCCCCAACGGCGCGACACTCCTCGAAGGCGACAAACGCATCCTCCAACGCACCAGTACATCGTCTGATGGCAAAAACAACAGGGTGGAATTGATTCACGACTCATTCTGTGATCCGCTATTGAAACTAAAAGAAAAAAGGATACGCAGGAAACGCTTATTATTGGTGGCCACCGTACTTGGCGTGGCATTGCTGTGCATTGGCGTTGCAAGTTACATACTATACCAATCCAATCGCATCAGCCATCAAGATACCACAATCGTCCAACAACAAAGCACCATCGACCAATACAATGAAGACCTTCTCCGTGAGCGAGATTCGCTGAGGCGAATGAATGAGAATCTAAATACAACTTTGCAGAACTTGGCAATTGCAAATCGTAGGTCGGACAGCGCAAACAAACAACTGCAACTCGTAAACCTTCAAATGGAGAGCGCGAACAGTGCATTGCAACTTGCAAACATTCAGATGGACAGCAAGAACGCCGAGTTGCAAATCAAAAACCGACAAATGGACAGTGCAAATACAGTCTTGGATCTGCAAGGGCAAAAACTTCGCACCAACGAATCGAGGATCCTCGCGGACAAAGCGAATGATTTGGCTGACCAAGGCGACTCCTATCTTGCAAGGTTGCTTGCATTGCAGGCATTGCCGCCCAACAGGCCATACACCAATGAAGCCGAATACGCATTGCGCAAAGCGTCGCAATACGACAACGCCATCCTTCGCGGGCATACCGACTGGGTGCCTACAGTCTCTTTCAGTAACGACGGCAAATACATCGTGTCGGCATCCAAAGACGAGACGGTAAGGGTTTGGGATTCCAAGACGGGACAGCAGATGGGCGACCCAGTGGATGGTCACGCGGCATCGTTCAGCCCCGACGGCAGACAAATCGTGTCGGCAACCAACGACAACACCCTCAAAATTTGGGACGCCAAGACAGGACGTCAAGTGGGAAGCCCATTGAAAGGACATGACGACTGGATATATTCCGCCACATTCAGCCCCGACGGCAAATACATCGTGTCGGCATCCAAGGACACCACAGTCAGGATTTGGGACGCAAAGACCGGTCAACAAGTGGGAAAACCGTTGTATGGACATTCAGAAGAAGTATATTCCGCCACATTCAGCCCCGACGGCAAATACATCGCATCGGCATCCATGGACAAGACCGTCAAAATCTGGGATGCGAAGGCAGAGCAGCAATCGGGCAAAACATTGAAGGGGCATACCGACAGGGTCAATTCCGCAGCTTTCAGTCCCAACGGCAAACGCATCGTGTCGGCATCCTGGGACAAGACCGTCAGGATTTGGGACGCAAAAACCGGTCTGCAAGTGGGAAAAACATTGAAAGGTCACACCGACAAGGTGTATTCAGCTGCTTTCAGCCCCGACGGCAGATACGTCGTATCGGGTTCCAGGGATGAGACGGTAAGGATATGGGACACAAAAACGGGTCAGCAAGTGGGTAAGCCGCTGGAAGGCCATACAGGAGCTGTCTTTTCTGTAACATTCAGTCCCGACGGCAAATACATCGTGTCGTCATCATACGACAAGACGGTAAGGATTTGGGACGCAAAGACCGGACTGCAAGTGGGAAGCGCAATGGACGGACATTCAGGCGAAGTAACGTACGCAGCTTTCAGCCCCGACGGCAAAAACATCGTGTCGTCATCCGCTGACAGCACGGCAAGGATTTGGGACGCCAAGACGGGACAGCAGGCGGGAACAACATTGGCTGGACATACAGGGCCTGTACGTTTTGCCTCGTTCAGTCCCGACGGCAAGTACATAGTGACGGCATCATGGGACAAGACCGCAAGGATTTGGGACGCCAAGTCGGGTCATCAGGTAGGCTCACCATTGGAGGGACACACAGACTTTGTACGCTCCGCCACATTCAGTCCTGACGGCAAATACATCGTTACAGCATCATGGGACAAAACGGTCAGGATTTGGGACGCAAAGACAGGACAACAGGTGGGCAACCCATTGGAAAGCCATACCGACTGGGTGGAATCCGCCTCATTCAGTCCCGACGGCAAATACATCGTCTCGGCGTCCTGGGACAAGACTGCAAGGATATGGGACGCCAAGACGGGACAGCAGGTGGGTTCATCATTGGTGGGACATACAGATTATGTCAACTCCGCCTCTTTCAGCACAGACGGCAGATACATCGTGACGGCATCTTGGGACAAGACCGTCAGGATTTGGGACACAAAGACAGGTCAGCAAGTGGGAACTACTCTCAAAGGACATGACGACATAGTAAATTCAGCCTCATTCAGTCCCGACGGCAAATACATCGTCTCGGCATCCAAGGACAAGACGGTAAGGATTTGGGACGCGGCGACCGGGCAACAGGTGGGCAGCCCATTGGAGGGGCAAATTGGCGGCGTAGTGTCAGCCTCATTCAGTCCCGACGGCAGATACATCGTCTCGGCATCCAAGGACGAAATCAAAATATGGGACTTTCCGCCCTACCAGGAGTTAATCGAATCAACCCAAGAGCGTTTCCAAAACCGTGAACTTACACCCGAAGAGCGTCGGAAGTATTATTTGGAATAAGACACGGATTTGTAACGAATATTATGTAGAGACGCAAAATTTTGCGTCTCTACGGCGGCGGGGCGGCACAATTAGCACAATTTTCACGCACATCATCCAGACACAAAAAAAAGAACTGTCTAAAAAGACGCCGGTCATTCCCGAACTTCTTTTTAGGCAATTCTTTGGGCGACGGTCGTGCGCCTAACGTAAAGCCAAAGACATTGTTAGTCAGTCTCTTCGAGCGTGAAGATGTCTTCGAGCCTCACTTTGAAATACCGGGCGATTTTGAGGGCAAGCACGGTGTTGGGGATAAACTTGCCGGTCTCTATCGCGTGTATGGTCTGACGTGAAACGTCAACGCGCTCCGCCAATTCGGCCTGCGTGATTTTCTTCTTAGCACGCTCCACTCGTATCGTATTTTCCATAATAGAGAGTATTAATTTGTTTTTACATATAATTATTTGGTTGTACTTTCGCAAATACCATACCATTAAACAAGTACGGTTGTTATTTTTTCAACTATTGTTGCATTTTTTTGTGCATTACTGACATTATGCAAACAACTCCCCTACCAAATTGCCAATTTCACGGAAATCTTGTATGGTATAAGGTTCTTTTTGTAAACGGGAATCCTGCGAAATCCGCGCTATGAACCTGACTCCCGCATCCGCCGCAGCATCACGGTCAGTGATTGCGTCGCCCACAAAGAGCGCGTCGGACTTGGAGATGGAATATTTTTGGAGCATGGTGCGCACGTGTTCCGCCTTGAGGGTCGGCGAGCCGAGCACCTCGGTAAAATATTTGTCAAGGCCTTTTGCAGCCACAATACGCCTCATCTCGTCCTGCGGCGTGCCCGACGACACAAAAATCTTCGCCTTGCCATGCCACTCTTTCAAAAAATCCTCCACGCCAGCCACGAGCGGAGCTTTCACGACCTCCTGCTCCACCCACGCGGTGAACCTTTCGCACATCATCTTGTGCTCCTCCTCCCCTATCTCGCGGTTGAGAAACATACGGTGCGCTATCGGGAATATCTTCACCCTCGATACGCCGCCGTGCTGCAAGTGATATTCGAGCACCTTGGAGGCAATCTCGTCGCCAAACTCCTTGTAAGAATTGTAATAAGCGTCGTTTTTAATCTGGCAACTCTCGCAGATGACGCCGTCAAAATCCAAAAAAATTGCTTTTAAATGTACCATATTGTTGATAAATTACGCCGCAAATTTACAAAAAGAAACGTAAACGCAAAAATTTTTATTGCATGTGCACGGCTAAATGAATCGAACAAGATATTTTAAATAATTTTTTGTAAATTTAAAAATTTTGAACTACCTTTGCGCAATGTTGGACAGCAAAGACAAAATCTGCCGACAATGGGCAACTCAAAGATAATGAAGACACTCATCAACATACTCCTCACAACCCTAATCCTCATCGCGGCGACATCTAGCAATGTCCTCGCGCAGAACGATTTACCACAAGGCTCGGCGCGCACCAGCAAAGCCGACACCGACACAATATCCACATTATTCCAACGCCTGCAGACTCTGTATGAAGCCGACAAATACCACGACGTACTGCAACTTTCGGAGGAAATACAAAACCAGCCGCACCTCACAAAAGACCAAAAACAGGAACGCCTCAAATACACCCTCGCCGCCTTCAAGTTGCTCGACTACGACAACGAAGCCGACAGCATCGCAAAACTTTTCCTCAAAAAAGACCCATTCTACGTCCCGACTAACGACGATCCGGTGCCATTCCAGAATGTATTAAACGGCTACACCACAAGACCAATGTTTTCGGTATGGATGGCGGGCGGCTGGCACAACGTAGAACCATTCAACGACACCATACGCACTATCATCGACACCACATTCCGCACACCGAAATATAAAATGAACGGCCTTACGGTGCAATTCGGTTTTGAATATCGCCCTCTCAAAATTTTCTCCATATCAATCGCGCCATCATTGGTATCCTACACCCTCAACCGAACCATACAGCGCACCGACATCGCCACATTCCACTACAACGAATCAAGCACTGTATTCACATTGCCGCTGCTGGTAGAAGCGTCCTGGTACAGAAAGCGCGAAATCTTAGTGCCATCAGTATATGCAGGCGCACAACTGAAGACCGTTCTATATTCCGAATACGAGGCATATACCCAAACCGTCAGCATCAAGGATATCAAAAAAGAGTCCGTGGAAAATACCGACGTCAAAAACAAAAACAACTACTCCCTGCTTGGCGGCTTCCGCATCAACTACAACCACCGGCGCATGACATTTTTCGCCGACCTCGGATGGGCTATCGACATGCGGACATACAGCAACCAAAACAAAAAATACCAAAACCTCGACCTGTTTTACCAAAACTTCTACATCCCCGACATATATCGGATATTGGAGACCACAATAAAATTTGGCATCAAGGTAAACATCAAATACAAAACTATTGCTAAACACAACTACGAATACTAAAATGAAAACCACAAACATAATAATTGCGTTAATCATATCGACAACCCTCTTCGCCTGCAATGACAATACAGTCTATGTAGACGAGAAGGTGGAGTCTATAAAGGGGTTGGATTTGGAAGTTAATCTTAGTGAAGTATTTGCAATGCCCGATGGCAGGGCGGCGGCTCTTGTGAACCCTAACAGACAAAGATACGGAAGCGAAGCTCCATATACCATTGCTGTAATGGACAAAAACGGCACCTATATACTATCAGAAACTTTTTTTTTATATAACAAAGAATCTTATGAAGAAGACAGTCTTACAGCGTCTAATCATATATATATAACTTCTTCAGGCGAGTTTTTTGTCAAACAGCATATTTCTAATTTAGAATGTGATGCTATTAGGGAACTCAACAAATATGGGGATCTAATATATCAAGATGAATCATCAGGGTTCCGGCGAAATTCGGATGAATCCGGCTCGTCAGTTTTCCATGATTTTTACACAAAACTTGACTCCGACGAAATCGCAATTATTCGCATGAATATATCACAAACACTTACATCTGAATATTGCCTCAAATTCCTTGACAACTACTATAAAGAGAGCAGGGAATGGAAGGGCAGCAGATATGATGACGATATTGAAGTAGATGATGATAAATTCAAAGCATTCACGTATAAAATAGAAACAGAAGGTAACTTTTTTTGCACCAATGTTGTATCCTTTGACAATAGGATAATTTTATACAATGAATACTATCCGGGAAACATAGTAAATGACGATGAAATTGAGCTACAAAACGATTACAATGAATACTACATACTAAACACCGACGGCACCAGCGTCAATTCAGGCAAATGTGAATTGCCAATCATATATGTTAAGCACGTAGATGACAATATTTATATAATCACCAGCGACATCGCATATAAAGGAACTTCTGATGTATATAAATGGTGTATTACCAAAATGGACAAATCCGGCAATGCTATCTACACATCTGCAATAGACACATACTCTCTGCTTGGAAACATCACAATAGACAACGGCACACTTATGATTCCTGGGTTAGTAAAAAACAACAAGACAAAACGTGGCGCAATATTCTTACTGGATGATAACAACAGCGGAACTGTCAAAGGAAAAATCGAATTAGACTACAACCAATATGCCGTAATGCCATGCGTAATAACACCTGACGACAACGGCGAATACGACATATTTGCCTTAGTGCAGCACGATTACACCAACAGCAATGGCAATACAGACGAAATAAGTGGCAAGTTGTTTGTCTATCACACCGACGATCTGCGCAAACTTCAATTAAACGATCATTAATCTACATATTATGAAAGCAAATACTTATATGTTATTATTCATTGTTGCGGCAGTATTTTTCGCAGCATCTTGCAGCGAAACCGCAGAATATCTGCCCTCGCCGCAGCCGGATGAAGACATCAGATACCAAACAACGCCATTCTCAATTACCGTAGGCATCACACCAATGACCGACAAGATAGCCGACGTAGAATTGAAGACAACTTTCAAGGAGGGCGACATCATAGAAATCACCAATTCAAAAATTCTCGCCGAACCCGCAATACTCACATCCAACGGTTGCGAAGGCAAGGATAAGGCTACATTCACCGGCACACTGAAAGTGAAACTTGGGCAAACGCTTACATCGGGTACTACAACCCTCACCGCAGCACTGAAAAACACCGATTCCACATTGCACCTTTATAACGATGGCAGACCTTTCGTCGATGTAAAGGAAATCAATTCGTATAAAGAAGGATTGGAAAAATACAGCTACTGGGCTTATGAAAATTTCACTTATAATGGCGATGCCACGGCAATCAACCTTGAGCAAAAAACAGTTTTTGCTGAACTTACTAATTTTGCAGAAGGTACGATAGTTGAAATGACGTTAGACA
Source organism: Bacteroidales bacterium UBA3824 (assembly GCA_002393195.1). Taxonomy (GTDB): domain Bacteria; phylum Bacteroidota; class Bacteroidia; order Bacteroidales; family UBA3824; genus UBA3824. The sequence goes on from DGIK01000105.1 coordinate 27,190, forward strand.
ATGGGTTTGGCAACGAGCAATTAGACAAAAGTACCACTTTGTTTGCTTTGCCTTTTGGTATAAATTGTATCGGAACTACAATGGACAAAAAAGGGAAACATTTTTACAAAATTAGTGGAGTGCCCAAAGATTGTATTCCCGGTGTGTTTACCATTGGTAAGGGCAAACAGGTTTATTTTAGCAAAGGCAATTTGCAATACAGACCAAGCGTCGGAGAATGGCGTTTGGCTCCAAAACAATACCATACGTGTAATTATACAGGGGTTTATTTCGGCTCCATTTCTGATTTTTTGGATACTGATATTTGGGTAGACATTTTTAATGGTGATTATTGGATAGATGAATTAGATAGGAAAGAGATTGACAGTTATGGCAATCTATTGGGTAAATGTGTTTATGGTGCAGAATGGGATGTCCTTTCTTATTATGAATGGGATTATTTGTTGCATAGACGGGAAAATGCGGAAAATAAATTCGGACATGCTAACGTGGGTGGTAATGACGGTATTGTCATATTGCCTGACGATTGGAATTTGCCAACAAATATTAAAGAAAAGTATACTGCCATTGAATGGCAAGAAATGGAATCTGCTGGTGCTGTTTTTTTGCCTCGTACTGGTTTATATTCTGAAGGGATGGTTAATGTCGAGATGGATGATTTACTGCGATACTGGTCTAAAACTAAAGGAAACATTCCTGTAAAAAACTGTCAAGTGGTATTGACGACAGATTTACCTTGTGTTTTTTTCCCAGGGGATGAACGACAAGATTTGTGTCCAATCAGGTTAGTATATAGAATGGACGATATTGACGACGACAGTTCTACGCAGGAAGTGGATTATTGTTTTTCGTTAGAATATACGCCGATTTGGGATCCATCAAATTTTGGCGTTAGTAGTTTTTGTATTTTCACGGACAATTATTATAAAGGTCAATATTATGAGATTTCAATGTCTGTCAAATCTCAATACGGTTGTTATTGTCCGTATATAAGTATTTGTGACGAATTAGACGGATATGAAAACGGTGATGGAATTATTGTAGAAGATTTTGTTCCATTTGACTATACAGAGTGGACAGTATTACACACAAATGGCTCATTTAACAGTGATGGTTCATATCTTGTATTACGTATAGTAGAAGACGACGCAACAATGTATAATAAAATTTACATTGATAATATCTGTATTAAAATTGATGGCATAGAGGTTGTAAAAAGCAATTGTTCGAGTTTGCAGACCAATTTTGCATGGAAGATGGATGTGGCTGAGTATTATTCACCGATTGATGTTATTGATAAAGAGTATATTATGCCATATAATATTTGGTGGTAATTGAACTTAACCCATTTTGAGACAACACTATTGGTTGGGGTGGAGGCTAATAAGAAAGTGTACTGGCAACAAATCGTTCCAGTCCCCATCATCCCCTCTCAAACAAGTCATCCATCACCACCTGATGCTGTATGTCGTCGGCGTATGCGTTGCGCAGGAGGCCATAGACCGTTATCATAACGGGGAAGACGGATTTTTTTGAGCCACTTTTTTGCTCAAAGACCGTCACCTTGCGCCATAGTGCCTCGCTGTACTGTTTGGTGATTTCGTACTTGTCTTTTGTAAACTTCATTTCGCAGAGGTTAATTGTATCGTCATCGCGGTCAATGAGCAGATCTATCTGAACGCCAGTCTCATCGGCATTTTGCGGACGATAGACCCACGAATAATCGCTGCTAACAACGCCCGAAATGCCTAAAGCCCTCTTTATCTGTGCCGTATGTTGCAGACAGACACGCTCAAACGCAAGACCGCTCCACACGGCATAGAATTGCTTGGAAACCGAATGAGACCAAAACTGGGAATCGTGCCGGCGGTTTTCCTGCATAAACTTGAAATAGAACAACGTAAAATTGTCAATCAGTTGATAAACAGTATCTTTGGCAGTTTTACCAATCGAATTGTAGGCGCGCAGGAAGCCACATAGCTCCAAATCCCTCAATACAGTCGTCAAAGTGCCGCCAGTATCCTTGCCAAAATTTTTGACAATCTCATTGCGCGTCATTCCGATTTTTTTTTTGCCCAACAACGTCACCAAATCAACGTATGGCGACGGATTTTTGAAAAGCGATGCGTATAGCGCGTCAAACTCATTCCTGAGTTCGGCCCCCTCGGCAAAAAACATATTATCAATGTTTTGCGAATATGAAAACCTACGTTGCAAAAACGACCAGTAATACGGCACTCCACCCAAAACCATATAAGTTTCAAGTATTTGGCGGCGCGTCATATTGATTTCGCGGCTTTTTACATATAGTTCGCACTCATGGAGGGTAAAAGGTTTCAGATACAACTGTGCCGAGAGCCGGTTGTGAAGTCCGTCGTAATTCTTTACAATCTTGCTCACAATCCACAACGCCGCACTGCCGCACACTATGAGCAGAATATCCTTCCGCATTGTAGCCCAGCCATTCCAAAAATGCTCCAATGCTGACACAAAACCGGATTTCTGGGTATCCATCCACGGCAGTTCGTCAATAAAAACCACCTTTTTGCCATCTGGCAGTTTTGAGAGCAAATCCTCCAAAGCATGGAAAGCTTCAAACCAGTCCTTCAACTTCAAGCCTCCCACAGCTCCTGCATTTTTCAGCGACTGCGCAAACTCCGACAACTGCCGCGCCTTGTCGCCACCCTGCACTCCGGTATGCTGAAACGAAAACTTGTAATCAAAAGTTTCTTTCACGAGGTATGTCTTGCCGATGCGCCGCCGTCCATAGACAGCCACAAATTCGGAATATTCGCTCTTGAAAAAATCCAAAAGCCTTTGCTGTTCGTATTCGCGTCCTATTATCATAGCGTTGTCCTTTAAAATTATCCTGCCGCAAAGATAATAAAAAATCTTTCAATACTCAACGGAATCGCCTTTTTTTTGACAGATTCCGTTGAGTATCGGGGCAAAAATGGCGGTTTTTGGGTCAATACTCAACGAAATCGCTTTTTTTTTGATAGATTCCGTTGAGTATCGGCATCTTTTATATCGGACGGTGCAAATATTTTTGATTTTCCCGCCAAAGTTTTTTAACTTTGCACCTTGTTATAAAACACATTTCACCAAAACCACAAATGAAAGAAAAATTAAAGGGATTAGTCCCGCACATCATCGCGATAGTGGCGTTCATAATATTGAGCGCGATATACTTCTACCCCGTGCTTGGGGGCAAGGCTCTCGTGCAGAGCGACAACATTCAGGCCCTCGGTATGGCGCACGAAATCACTCAGTATGAGGAGCAAAGCGGCGAATATTCGTCGTGGACCAACTCAATGTTTGGCGGTATGCCGGCGTATCAAATCAAATCGCCAGAATCGTTCAACATACATCTGACTCTCCAACGTTGGCTCCATATCGGTCTGCCTTACAGCACAATGGCAATTTTCTTCGTCTATCTGTTGGGATTTTATCTGCTCTTGACGAGCCTAAAATTCAAGCAGGGCATCGCAATCGTGGGCGCATTGGCGTTTGCATTTTCGAGTTACAATATAATAATAATAGCCGCCGGCCACATCACCAAATGTTATGCAATAGCATATATGGCACCGGTGTTGGCGGGCATCATTCATTGTTACAACAAAAATTACGTCCTCGGATTCTTCCTCACAGCATTTGCACTGGGCATCGAGATAGCCTGCAACCACCCGCAGATACTCTATTATTTGGCAATCTTGTGCGGCGTGTTCTTCGTTTGGAAGGCAATCGAGGCATTCCGCACCAAGAAGGACGAGGCCAACCCCGACAATAAAAACGCCCTCCGCGACTTCGGCAAGGCTACCGCTGTGGCTGCAATTGCGGTTGTATTTGCAGTGCTGCCCAATATCACAAACCTCTGGACCACTTGGGAATACGGCAAATTTTCCACTCGCAGCCAGAGCGAATTGACCTCGCGCCAGCAGTCGTCGGGTCTTGACAAGGATTACGCGATGGCTTGGAGTTACGGCGTAAGTGAAAGTTTCAATCTGATGATACCCGATTTCAAGGGTGGCGCATCTGACGTAATCGGCAACATCGATGCCGTCAACGACATCCAGGACAAGCAGATGGCGCAGATGGTGGCTCAGCAAAATCATTATTGGGGCGACCAGCCGTTCACATCGGGTCCCGTGTACGTGGGCGCGGTAATCATTTTCCTCTTTGTACTGGGATTGTTTGTTGTGAGCAACAGCGCAAAATGGTGGATGCTCGCCGCCACAATATTGTCGCTCCTGATGTCGTGGGGCAACAATTTCAGCGCGTTCTCCGACCTGATGTTCAATTACTTCCCGCTGTACAACAAATTCCGCTCTGTGTCGATGGCACTCGTAATCGCGCAGGTCTGCATTCCCTTCCTCGCAATGATGGCAATCAAAGAAATCACCGATAAGGGCGAGGATTACAAGTTTGACATCAAGAAACTCTACTGGGCAGTTGGCATCACTGGCGGTCTGTGCTTGCTGTTTTGGATTGCACCCTCGCTGTCGGGTTCGTTCCTTTCCAACGAGGAAACCGCTGGTTATGCGCAATACGCCTCCGAACATCCCGAAGCCGCCTCTCAAATCAACTCACTCACCGACAATCTGACCGACGTCCGCAAATCAATCCTCCGCAGCGACGCTTTCAGGTCGTTGGCTCTGATAGTGATAGCCGGATTGTTGATGTTCTTATTCTTCAAGAAAGTTTTAAAGGCGCAAACCCTCATCATCACGCTTGGCATATTGATAGTATTCGACCTTTGGACTGTTGATATGCGCTACCTCAGCAGCAAGGATTACCACAATGCATCCGATGTAAGCAATATGCTCCGTCCATCGGCGGCAGACCAATTCATACAGAAGGACACCGACCCCGACTTCCGCGTATTGAACCTCTCCGCCAACGTGTTCAACGACGCCCGCACGTCGTATTTCCACAAGTCGATTGGCGGCTATCACGGTGCTAAGATGCGTCGCTATCAGGAATTTATCGACACGTTGCTCGCCCCGACGGTAAGTTATGCAAGGCAGTTGGCAGGTCAGGATATGACACAGTTTGACAATTTTGTGAAGTCGAGCCAGGCTCTCAATATGCTCAATACCAAGTTTATCATCCTCAACCCCTCGCAGATGCCTTACGTCAATATGAACGCATACGGCAACGCCTGGTTTGTCAACAAGTTTGATATGGTGGAGAACGCCGACCAAGAAATTTCGTCGCTCAGGAAAAACGACCTCTCCAAGACGGCAATCATCAACAAAAACACATTCAAGGATTATATGGCGACATTGCCTTCCGACCAGATATACGCCGAGGATTCCAGTTTGGTGGTATTGACGGAATACAAGCCCAACCACATCACATACCAGGCTCGTGCGTTCAGGGACAGGCTCGCCGTGTTCTCGGAGATTTATTATCCCAAGGGTTGGCAGGCTTACCTCGACGGCAAGGAAGTGGAGCACATCTGCGCCGACTATATCCTCCGCGCAATGGTGATACCGCAGGGCGACCACACGATAGAGTTTAAATTTGACCCGTCGTCGGTGCGCATCGGCAAGATAATCGCCGCCATAGCCTCATCACTGATATTATTGGCGTTGTTGGCGTTTGCGGTAATGTATTTCAAATCAAAAAATTCAATCGTAGAAGACGTTAAAAAACAATAAGATATGGGACTTCAATGTGGCATTGTAGGACTTCCCAACGTGGGCAAGTCAACGTTATTCAACTGCCTTTCGAGCGCAAAGGCTCAGGCTGCCAACTTTCCGTTTTGCACGATAGAACCCAATGTGGGCGTTGTATCCGTGCCTGACGACCGTCTGATTGCCCTCGAAAAAATCGACCACCCCGCGCAGGTAGTTCCCGCGACGGTGGAGATTGTGGACATCGCCGGACTCGTGAAAGGCGCAAGCAAGGGCGAGGGCCTCGGCAACAAATTCCTCGCCAACATCCGCGAGACCGACGCCATCATCCACGTTTTGAGGTGTTTTGAGGACGAGAACGTTACGCACGTTGACGGCTCTGTAAACCCCGTGCGCGACAAGGAAATCATCGACGCCGAATTGCAGATTAAGGATCTCGAAACCATCGAACAGCGTTACGCCAAGACCGAAAAGATTGCCAAAACCGCAAAGGACAAGGACGCAGCGTTACTCTTGCAGGTGATGGACAAGATTAAGGCGGCGTTGGAGCAGGGGAAATCTGCCCGCAGCGTAGATCTCGACGAAAACGAGCAAGCCGCCGCCAAGCAATTGTTTCTCCTGACGAGCAAACCAGTAATGTATGTTTGCAACGTTGACGAGAAGTCGGTATTGACCGGCAACAAACACGTGGACGCTGTTCGCGAAGCCGTCAAGGATGAGGATGCCGAAATCCTCGTCATCGCAGCCAAGACCGAGGAAGAAATCGCCGAAATGGAATCCTACGACGACCGCAAGATGTTTCTCGACGACCTCGGACTCACCGAATCGGGCGTAGTAAAACTCATCCGATCGGCTTACAAACTGCTCAACCTCGAAACTTTCTTCACCTCTGGTCCCAAGGAAAGCCGCGCCTGGACATTCCACAAGGGCGCATTGGCACCACAGGCCGCCGGCGTAATCCACTCCGACTTTGAGAAGGGTTTCATCAAGGCAGAGGTCATCAAGATGGACGATTACATCACCCTCGGTTCAGAAGCCGCCTGCCGCGACGCCGGCAAAATCCACATCGAAGGCAAGGATTATGTCGTGCAGGACGGCGACATAATGCATTTCAGGTTCAATGTATAATTTTTTTTGGGTAACAATAATTGCCGAGATTTTTTTAAAGTCAGGACAAAACGAAGAACCGTCGAAAGACGGTTTTTTGTTTTTAGGGGTTGAAATATTGTTTTCTGCAAAATTTTTTGTTGTTTTAAACATTATTTTTTAGTTTTGTGCAAAATTACTTTTACTATGGAATTTACAGCAAAAATGTTAGCCGACTTGCTCCACGGCACTGTGGACGGCGACGAGAATATAAAGGTGTCTTCCTTCTCAAAGATTGAGGAAGGCACGCCGGGAAGCCTCACCTTCCTGTCAAATATGAAATATGTGCAGTACATCTACACTACCAAGGCATCTATTGTGTTGGTAAACAGCGACTTCAAGCCCGAAAAGCCAATTGAGGCCACACTTCTCCGCGTCCCCAACGCATACGAGGCTCTCGCACAACTTATGCAGATGTACAATGCCGCCATCGCCTCACGTCCGCAGGGCATCGAACAGCCGAGCCACATCGCGGAAGGCGTTGAAATCCACGACGATGCATACGTCGGCGCATTTGCATACATAGCAAAAGGCGTTACCGTGGGCAAAAACTTTCTTTGCTACCCGCAGGTCTATATCGGCGAAAATGTTACCATCGGCGACAATGTAACCCTCTATCCGGGCGTCAAGATTTACCACGGATGCGTCCTTGGCAACAATGTAACACTCCACGCAGGCTGTGTGGTAGGCAGCGACGGTTTCGGATTTGCGCCCAAGGCCGACGGTACATTCGACAAGATTCCGCAGATTGGCAATGTTGTAATCCAAGACGACGTGGAGATTGGCGCCAATACCACCATCGACCGCTCCACAATGGGCAGCACCGTCATCGAGAAGGGCGTAAAACTCGACAACCTCATCCAAGTAGCCCACAACTGCGTCGTAGGCAGCAACACCGTGATTGCCGCGCAGGTAGGACTCGCGGGCAGCACCATCTTGGGCAAAAACTGTTTTGTGGGCGGACAGGCTGGATTTGCCGGACACATGACCGTGCCCGACAATTGCACCTTTGCAGCCAAGACCGGCGTTACACACAAAATCACCGAACCCGGCACATACGTTGGCTCATACGTGATGCCCAAAACCAAATTTTTCAAGGCTCACGTCCTCTTTGGACGTCTGCCCGAAATCTACAAAGACCTCGAAGACCTCAAGAAGTTGGTCGCAGAAATGAAACAAAACGAAAACAATAAATAACCCAAAATGTCAGAAAAACAGAAAACCATCAAGCAGGACAGCGTGACGCTCAGCGGCTTCGGCCTTCATACGGGCGTTAAAGTAAACCTTACATTCAAGCCCGCCGCCGAAAACACCGGCTACCGTTTCAAGCGCATCGACCTCGAAGGTCAGCCCGAAGTACGCGCCGTTGTAGAGAACGTGGCGGACACCTCGCGCAGCACCGCCCTCGAAGAAAAAGGTGCGCGTGTAGGCACTGTGGAGCACGTTTTGTCGGCTGTCTATGCGCTTGGCATCGACAATATTATTATAGAGGTTGACGCACCCGAAACCCCGATTCTCGACGGCAGCGCGGCACAGTTTGCAAAGGCAATCTTGGACGCTGGCATCGTGGAGCAAGAGGCTGAAAAACAATATTTTGAAATCCGCGAAAATTACAAATTCTCCAATCCTGAAAAAGGCGTGGAAATTTTGGCGTTTCCCGACAAGGAGTTGAGTTTCAATGTAATGGTCGATTACAACTCGTCGGCATTGGCACAGCAGTTTGCCTCCTTCGATTTCAACGGCGACTACGTGAAGGAAATCGCCCCCTGCAAGACATTCGTTTTTGCATCGGAACTCGCGTTCCTCGCCCAAAACAACCTCATCAAGGGCGGCACCATCGACAGCGCGCTCGTCATAATCGACCGCGACTTCCCGCAGTCAGAACTCGACAAGATTGCCGACCTTCTCAAACGTCCTCATGTTGACGGCAAGGGTCAGGGCATCCTCAACGCACAAGATTTGATTTTCAGCAACGAACCCGCCCGTCACAAACTCCTCGACCTTATGGGCGACCTTGCGCTTGCAGGTATGCCAATCAAGGGCAAAATCATCGCAACGCGCCCAGGACACGCTTCAAACACCGAGTTTGCAAAACTCATCCGCGCCGACATCAAGAAGCAGTTGAAAAACCCAAAAGTATATTTTGACCTCTCAAAGCCGGCAATCATCGACATCAACAGAATCAAACAGTTGATGCCGCACCGCTACCCCTTCCTCCTCGTTGACAAAATCATCGAAATCTCCGACCACGACATCGTTGGCATCAAGAATATCACCTTCAACGAGCCTCAGTTTATGGGACACTTCCCCGACGAACCAGTAATGCCGGGCGTGCTTCTCATCGAGGCAATGGCTCAGACTGGCGGCATCCTCGTGCTCAATAGCGTTGACGAGCCGGAGCATTACTCCACATATTTCGCCAAGATCGACAAGGTGAAGTTTAAAAACAAGGTCGTTCCGGGCGACACGCTCGTGTTCCACCTCGAATTTACCGAACCCATCCGCCGTGGCATCGTGATGATGAAGGGACAGACCTTCGTGAACGGCTCTGTGGTCTGCGAGGGCGAATTTGTTGCAATGGTAACCAAAAACAGATAATCAAATGATACACCAATTAACCGAAATAAACCCAAACGCCAAAATCGGCAAGGACGTTGAGATTGGCCCCTTTTGCGTCATCGACGACGACGTGGAGATAGGCGACGGCTGCAAGATTATCAGCCACGTCCACATCTTCCCCGGCACGCGCCTCGGCAAAAACAACCGTATTTTCCCGGGCGCGTCCATCGGCGCAGTGCCGCAGGACTTGAAGTTTGTGGGCGAATACACCACGCTCGAAGTCGGCGACAACAACACCATCCGCGAGTGCGTAACCCTCAACCGTGGCACGGCGTCCAAGGGCAAGACCGTAATAGGCTCCAACAACCTCATCATGGCGTACTGCCACATCGGACACGACTGCGTGCTCGGCAACAAGATTGTGATGAGCAACGCCACACAAGTAGCCGGCGAGGTTCACATCGACGATTGGGCTGTAATCGGCGGAGGCACGTGCATACCGCAATTTTCGATGATTGGCAAGCACTCAATGACTTCCGGCATGTCGGGCGTCAATAAGGACGTGCCGCCGTTTGCATACGCAGGACGCACGCCGATACAGTATTGCGGCATCAACATCGTCGGCATGACGCGCCGTGGATTCAAGCCCGAACAGATAGAGGCTGTCAAGAATATCTATCGCATCATCTATCAGAGCGGACTGAACTTGACCAAGGCTGTCGAAAAAATCAAAGAGGAAATTCCTCAGTGCGAGGAGCGCGACGAAATCCTCAATTTTATCGCAACATCGCAGCACGGCATACTCAAAGGCCCAAAACTCGACTAATAAACGATGGTGGAGATTTGCAGCCTTGCATCCGGCAGCAACGGCAATTGTTATTATATAGGCGACGACAACGAGGCGGTAATCATTGACGCGGGGATAGGTTGGAGGCGGTTTTCAGAGAGAATGAAAGCCGCCGGGCTTGACGTATGCCGTGTCCGGGCGTTGTTTGTTACTCACGAACACCGCGACCACAGCGGCAGCGCAAAGGTGATTTCTCACAAACTCGCCATCCCCGTCTATACGACTTTCGGCACTTACAACCGTATTTACAAGCATCACCGCCCCGTTGACTGCCGTTCCATCGCACCGGCGTCGGTTACAAATGTTGGCAATAATATCCGTGTATTTTCATTTCCGAAACAGCACGACGCCGCCGAGCCAATTAGTTTCCGCATAGAAATTGGCAATCATTGCATTGGCGTTATGACAGACATTGGTGTTGCCGACGACGAAGTTTGCAAAAATTTCAGCAAGTGCGACGCTTGTTTCCTTGAATCTAATTATGACCCAAAGATGCTCGCCGAAGGCCCTTACGAAACATACCTAAAAGAGCGCATCGCATCCAATGTAGGGCATCTTTCCAACGAGCAATCCTATACTCTTGTCCGCGACCACGCCAACCCTAATTTGACGTGCCTGATACTTTCGCACATTTCTGCGGACAACAACAATTCAGAAAAAGTCCTCGACGCCTTCAATCCGTTCAAGGACAAATACAAGATAATCCTCGCGTCGCGGTATGAATGCGGCGAGGTGGTAAGGATGGGATAAGGATAGTTGTAGGCTATATTTACACAGATAATCAACGGAATCTACCTAAAAAATATGCGATTCCGTTGATTATCTCGGAAATGTTTAATTAAGATTCAATCAATTCAAGTCCCTGTTCTCGATAAAATGGAAATTTCAAATCGCTTGATATTAACGGCAGACGCTCGGTGATAGCATGTGAAATAATGATATGGTCTGACGGATCGTGGTGGTTCATCGCCTCATTGAGTTGGAGTCGGGAATATGTAAACGCTACATCCTCTCGAAGAGGAAGTATTTTTATGTCAAGGTCGTTTTTGACAGTATTCAACACATCTTCTGCCGTTTTCCATTTCTTTGCACGGATTCTATTATTATTGAACAATACAACAAGTTCGCGTAAGGTTTCAAAACTTGTGTACAGAGTACAATCATAACTTTGCAACAAGGCTGCAACATTTTTGTCAATGCCTTCTGCATCAAGCAACATATCAACCACAATGCAAGTATCAAGGAGCAAACGTCTCATCTTGCGACCTCCTCCTGAATTGCTATTTGCATCAATTGCTTGTCCTTTTTCCTGTAATACGCCAACTGTGACCTAAGTTCTGGGTCAGTTACTTCGGAGATGAAACCTTTGTGCGCTACTGCCCACGCCCATCCCTTAGAAACTCTCTTTCCCGACTCAGTGGATTCTGCAATATCTGTCGTGTTGTTAGTTGCAACTGCCGTTGTTACAGCGTCGTCCATTGCCTCAGTTTCTTCATAGTTCGTTTTCATTTTAAAGTCCTCCTTATTTTTGATTTTATTAGACACTGCAAAGTTAAGATAATTTTTGGTATAATGAAAAGATTTATACATTTTTATACAAAAACCAGCCGCGACGAAAATCGCGGCTGGTGCTTTAATTATAATTGCTTCCTGGTTGCGATAAATACTTCGGGGCAGGTGCTTTTTCCATGTTTGAAATGCTTTTTACCCCGGTTCTGATCTACATGCCGCTTTCGTAAATGATTATCCTCTCGGTTAATATACCCTTTTGGATATATCCATTTACATCTTTCTGGGTACAAGTTCTTGTAATCCAATTGCCTTTGCTATCGAATTCATAAGTGTATTCATATATATATTCGACAACCTTAGTACCCTGGCCTTTACTACCGGTTATGAACTCGTATTCATTAACAATTTCTCTACGACGATCTACTATACGAGAAACAAGTCCTTTTGCGTTGTAGGTATATGTTTTACCATTGCCCTTAGTTAACTTGTGGTTGTAGTAAGAATATGTTGTTGTTTCAACTTTATTATCATTCCATGGACGTGGTGGCGTTACTTGTTTTATTGCATCTCCATTTTGATAATATACTGTATATCTTTCATCCCCATCATAAGTATAGTCAATCACTTTATCTAACACTCCACCATTAGTGTAATACATACGAATTACACTTCCGCCATAATTTACTTTGGATAACTTGCCGTTTTCGTAAAAGTAATTATTTGATACGATGTTACCATTGGCATCGTATTGTAATTTCCAATTGTAATTGACAAATCCAGATCTTTTTTTGTAAAGTCCAGTCAATTGACCATTTGCGTTGTATTGATACATCGCATAGCCAATTAGACTACCTTTTTGGAACTCACCAAATTTGTATTCGAGTTCGTAATCAGCATATTCAACTTTGCTGATTTTACCCTTAATATCCAATTCTGACGGTTGGATATTGTATGGAAAATCAACATAATATTTCTTTTGATGTCCAAACTCTACCGATGCGTTCACATCCGGAACCTGCGCACTCACAATCTGACATATCAGTACACAGAAGAGAACTACTGCAAATCTTCTCTTTACGAAGGGGCGGTTAATGAAACCGTTAAAATATGCTTTCAACTCTTTGTTGTTTCCTTCCATTGTTGATTCTTTTGCGACACGTATTTCCCACGTCTCTGGTTAAACATTGCATTATCGCTTGCAAAGTTATGCCCTATCCTCCCAACTGCAAAGCGTTTTTCGTGAATATATTTCTATACTTTCGTGGAAATTTTTCTATAAAATCGTGAAAATAAATCACACTTGGGGCTTGTAAATCGAGAAGAAATCGTAGTGCAGTATTTCCGAAATCTCAAAAAGGAGGTCAGTGTCAATGCTTTTGCGGTTGAAGATGCTGTAAATATTGGAGCGGTCAAAATTCAGTTTCTTGGCAAACCAAGAGATCGAATGTTCCGTCGCTTCAAATACCTCCTGTATTTTGTGTCCTATGTGTATTGTGTTCATTTGAGTACACGTTTTTGGTAATATGCCTTCCCAAAAGCGTATAATAAAAGCGTGTAGTCGCTTTTATCATACGCTTATTAATCTTAGAAGGTATCGCCAAACACCTATGTACACTAATAAGCACGAAACGACCCACGCTGTACAGCGTGAACCTTTCGCTATACTTATTCCCGTGTACATAAAAAAATTGGCGATTCCTCTAAGTCGAGAATAAGAGCGTAAAGCCCAATGTTTTAATATGTTAGTTTAATGTTTTGTCTGTGTCGTTGTGTCGTGTTTTTTAAGTTAATACTTATATTGGTCGGCGGAGATGGACATTTTGTTAAAAGCGAACCATTTTTTGCCGAGGTCTTTGAGCGACGCTCCAATGTGATAGACAATATCGTCAATGCATAAGAATCTGTCGTGAGAGTTGGCAAACTTAACTGTCAAGTATTCCTTGACAGTTAAATACAAATCTCCGCCTATTTCAATTCCACCGTACTTGGCTTAATCTTGCCAGCTTTTTTGAGTTTTGCGAACTCTTCCTTGGCTTTTGCGAGTTGTTTTTGGAAGGCGGCGTTTGAATGGAGGGCGGCTACTGTGGCGGCTGCCATGATGCGACCAGCCTGAATGTCGGAGTCGTAATGAGCACCTACGATTTTGCGGCTCTCGCCTATTTCGTAACCACGCTTGATGATTTCGTTCTGATGTTCAGGATTGATTTCGGCAAGAATCAAAGCCGCTGCAAAACCATAGCAACTGTGTCCCGACGGATACGAACCACTGTTGCGCATGTGTTCTTCCTCGTCTGGTGTGCTGGTGTGGTCGTTGAAGAATACAAACGGACGCGTCCTCTTGTAATAGTTTTTGGCAGCCTTGGGTGCAATGCCACCCGCATCGCGACCAATGGAACGGACAAGTGTGAATATTTCAGGTGCGTTTTCGAGAGTGATGGGCGTGCCAAACACTTCGCCGAATGCATTGTTCATGCCTTGGAGTCCGTCGAGGGTAACGTCAGAAATCGCCTGCTGTCCACGTTCGGTGTTGCGGAGATTTTTGCCCCAATAATACTGGAATTGGTCGTTGAGGAATTGAACGCTATTAAATTCAGGATGCACAGGAAGAATGTAGAGGCTGTTGGGCACCTCCTCCGTTTTGAGGTATTCTTGTTGTTCTATGTCGGTCTTGCCGGGTACGGTGTTGTTTTGAGCCGTCGCGCCTGCAAATGCAAGCACCATTGATATTAGTAAAAGTCGCTTTTTCATGGTATTTAGGATTTCCGATTAATATTCGGGTGCAAATTTAATATTTTTTTTGCTTTTTTTGTGCATTATTGCCGTCAAATCTTCAAAAAACTAACAAAAAAAAGGGACGCCCACCGTTCAGCAGCCGTCCCTTCGACAATTTATCTATCATGAATGCAACTAAAAATACTTATTTTGAAGCCCTGTCCTGCAAGTAGATGGCATCGATGATGTCCTTGTACTTGGTGGCGATGGCTTTGCGTTTGAGCTTTTGGGTCTGCGTGAGTTCGCCGCCGTCGGCTGTCCAAACGTCCGGCACAACGTGGAATTTCGCAATCTGCTCAACCTTGCCGATGGTTTTGTTGACCTTTTGGATTTCATCGTCAATAAGGGCGATTACCTCGGGACGGGCGGCTATGTCGCTGTTGGAAAGACTGTTGGCGTCGATGCCAATGCCACCCAAGTAAATCTTCAACGCCTCAAAATCGGGCGAGATGAGCGCGGAGGCAAATTTTTGATTTTCGCCCACCATGCAGATTTGCGAGATGTATTGCGATTCCTTGGCCTTGCCTTCTATCATTGCCGGGGCGATGTATTTGCCTGACGAGGTTTTGAAAATCTCCTTTTTCCTGTCGGTGATGTGGAGATAATTGCCCTCCGACAAATATCCAACGTCGCCGGTGTGGAAAAATCCGTCCTTGTCGATGGCTTCTGCCGTGGCTTCGGGATTTTTATAGTAACCCTTCATCACATTAGGACCTTTGACGAGGATTTCGCCATCTTCGGCAATCTTTACAATTTCATTGCTGATGACGGGTCCCACGGATGTGAACTTGTGATTCTTTACCGAAGCATGAGCCACAACTGGGGAAGTTTCCGTCAATCCGTAGCCTTCGCAGACCTTCACTCCTGCAGCCCAGAGCATACGGCTCAGGTTTGGCGAAATAGCCGCGCCGCCGCATCCGAAAAATTTTATGTGTCCGCCAAAGAAATCTTCCCTCCAATGCTTATAAACCGGCTCGTCCAAAGCCGCAATCTCTTTATAATAAGAGTCGGGCTTGTCGTGATCCCACTCGCGACCGAGGGCGACAGCCTTGTCAAAGAGTTCCTTCTGCTCGCCAGTGAATTTTGCGCCTTCCTTTATGAAGCCTTCCACTATCTTTTCGGCGACGCGGGGCACTGTGTTCACGCCGTTTGCCTTGATTTCGCAGAGGTTTTGTACGATGGTGCCGAGGTTTTGGGCATAATAGATGCCGATGCCGAGGTATTGATATTGATATATGAAACAACGCTCATATACGTGGCACAACGGCAACACGCTGAGCACCTTATCGTTATGGTCGAGACCAAGAATTTCGCAGGATGCAATGGCGTTGCTTGTAAAATTCTTGTGAGTGAGCATCGCGCCCTTGGAAATGCCCGTAGTGCCAGATGTGTAGATGATGGAGCAAACGTCGTCGGTATCCACAGCCGCCTTCGACATTTCGAGTATCTTGTGCAACTTGTCGGCGTTTTGCTTGCCGAGTTCGAGCACCGCGTTCCAACTTTCTACGCCCTCAATGTCGTTGAATGAGAATATGCGTTCAAGCGACTTGATATTGTCTTTTACCGCACTCACGCGGCGATAGGCTATTGCATCGGAGATAAAAGCAAACTTTACTTCGCTATGATTGAGTATGAAGTCGTAGTCGTTGCTACTAATTGTCGGATATACAGGTACATGCACTGCACCAGTCATAGCAATCGCCATATCTATAAAATTCCATTCGGGGCGGTTGTTGGACACCGATGCAATCTTGTCGCCCTTCTTGACACCGAGCGCGAGCAGTCCGTATGCCAAAAGCGTGGACATCCGGCGGTATTCGTCGGTGCTTACGGGCTTCCACTCGCCGTCCACCTTCGATACGAGGCAGTCGGGGCGGGGGTAATTCTCGCACGCGTAGTCGAGCAGGTCGAATATTCTTGTAACCTCCATGTTATTTTTTCTTGTTTTTGTTGTGTCGTAATAGCGGCGCAAATATGGTTTGCAATCCGACTGCAAATGTATATAAATTTTTCGACTTTTTTTAACGGTCGAAAAATTTTTTTTTTTGATATTTTATTAATACACTAATAATCAAACGGTTGACACCGCAAAAAAATTTGAAAAAATTTGAATTTAATTTTAAATCGAATTTGTTTTAACTATTTCTAAACATCCATAATGATACGAGTCGCACTACTTTCCTGCTACATTTTTTCAAATAGTGTTTAATTCTTTTTTTACATCGAAAAAAAATTGATAATTTTGCGTGATTAAAATTGTATAAAATTCCACTAAATGAACAGCAAGCAAAACCGTATATCGGAGATTTCGCACATCATCGAGAGCGAGGTGGTACGTTCGCAGCAGGACATCATCTCGCGGTTGAGTGAGCGTGGCATCGAAGTTACACAGGCGAGCCTCTCCCGTTACCTCAAAGAAATTCAGGCGTCGCGCATACCTGACGGCGCGGGCGGATACATATACAAACTTCCCGACGGCGCAGGGCAGTCGCAGGGCGGCGGGATAGCGTCGGAAGTGATTTCGGTGGAGTTTGCGGGTTCGTCGTTGGTGGTGATACGCACCGGCGGCGGATTTGCCAATGCCGTGAGCGCGCTCATCGATTCGAGAAACATACAACTCTTTGCGGGTACTGTGTCCGGCGACGACACCATTATGATCGCCATCCGCGACGGCTATACGCGCAAGCAGGTAAAGCAGACGCTAATTTCCGAGTTCCCTTACATTAAAGACAAGTTTTTAAATGAATAACCTCAAAAAAGCCGTGCTTCTCCTCGAAGACGGCACCAAATATCAGGGCTTTTCGTTTGGCAGCGAAAAGTCGAAGGCGGGCGAGGTGGTTTTCAATACCGCTATGACCGGCTACACCGAGAGCCTCACCGACCCAAGTTACAAGGGTCAGATTCTCGTGGCTACGTACCCTATGGAGGGCAATTACGGAATCCCGGGCGACAAGACCACCGACAATATCCCCGACTTTTTCGAGTCTGACAGGATTCACGTGCAGGGTTTCGTAGTTGACGACTATTCCTTTGAATACAGCCATTGGAACGCCGCCAAAAGCCTCGACCAATACCTCAAAGAGAACGACGTGCCGGGAATTTTTGGCATCGACACCCGCGCCCTCACCAAGCGTCTGCGCGAAAAGGGTTCTATGCTCGGCAAGATAATCATCGACGACAACATCCCCGCCGACTACGACCCCAACAAGGACAACCTCGTGGCGCAAGTTTCTTGCAAGGAAGTAAGCACCTACGGCGACGGCAATAAGACCGTGGTACTCGTTGACTGCGGCGTCAAAAACAATATAATCCGCTGCTTCACCAAGCGCGGCGTCAAGGTAATCCGCGTGCCGTGGGATTATGATTTTACGACGTTGGAGTACGACGGCTTGTTTATCTCCAATGGACCCGGCGACCCAAAAATGTGCGTTGCCACCATCGAAAACCTCCGCAAGGCGTTGCAGCAAGACAAGCCGATATATGGCATCTGCCTTGGCAATCAGTTGCTTGCACTTGCCGCCGGATTCGATACCTACAAACTCAAATACGGACACCGCAGCCACAATCAGCCAGTATTGCGCGAAGGCACCGACCGTTGCTACATCACGAGTCAGAATCACGGTTTTGCAATTGATATGAAAACAATCTCCGACGATTGGACGGCGTGGTTTGTAAACGTCAACGACGGCACTTGCGAAGGCATCCGCCACAAGACCCGTCCGATATTCTCCACACAATTCCACCCAGAAGCGTGCGGCGGCCCAGTTGATACAGAGTTTTTGTTCGACGAGTTTGTCAAGTTAATTTAGTGAGGAATCAACAAATCGTTCTTAATCATGACCCCGAAGATTGTATTGAGCATAGGAAGGCAGTTTGGCAGTGGCGGCAGGGTTCTTGGACGAGCCATTGCCGACCGCCTTGGTATGAAGTATTATGACGACGAATTGTTGTCGTATGCGGCGCAGCACAGCGGCATCGACAAAAAACTCCTTGCCGAAAAAGACGAGAAACCGGTAACGAGCAGTTTTTTCCAAAATATCAATCACCTTATTGCCGGCAACGATTCGCCCGTGAGCGACGAAAACATTTTTAAGATTCAGTCTGACGCAATACGCAAGGCGGCTGTTGAGAGCGATTGTGTGATTATTGGTCGTTGCTCCGACTACATTCTCCGCGATTACGAATATTGTATGAGCGTATTTTATTGGGCTCCAATCGACGACCGCATCCTCCGCGTATCGCAGCGTCTTGGCACCGACGACCGCGACAAGGTGCGTCAACTCATTGAGCGCGAAGACAGCCGCCGTGCCAAGTATTACAACTATTTTACCGGCAAGACTTGGGGCGCGGCATCAAGTTACGACGCTTGCCTCAATGTCGCTCTGCTTGGTGTGGACGCAACGGCAGAATTGACGATAGAATTGTTGCAGAAGCGGTTTCGTAAGCATTAAAAGTATGCTACAAAACGAAATATCGTCTTCCTGACGTCTGCGAGGCGTTTGGAAGACGATATTTTTTTCACCCCCAACCTATAAGCGGGGAATTTAAGTGAATAATTCTTTTATTGTGTAATCACCACGCCGCCGTTGCAAGGTATTGTGATGGCTACTTGCTGTTTCTTGTTGATTTTCAAATCCTTGACGCTGCCGTTGAGTTGGTCGTCGTCAGAATATACCTTCACAGTGCTGCCGGCGGCAAACATCGGGAGGGTCAATGTGGTTTTGAGAGTCTCCTTCTGAGCGTTGATGCCAGCAACAATCCACTTGCTGCCACTGCGACGGGCGATGATTACGTATTTGCCCGGGTAGCCGTCGATAAACTTAACCTCGTCCCAAGTGGTGGGAACAGTTTTCATAAAGTCGATAGCCCAAGCGGGTGCGTCGGTGAGGTTGTTGGGCGCAAGGGCGAAGTGCTGCACCGCGCTTTGGAACAATGTAGCAACCGCCAATGCAAATACATCGCTCGTGCGGCGTGTAGTGCCGTGCTGATTGTCTGCGCTGTAACGTTTGTTGAGGGCAGAACCACCGAAGTCCATAGAACCCACGGTATTGCGGATGAAGGGATGCAAGCAGGCGTTGAAAGCCTCGTTGTCGCACGCGCCCTGACCAAAATGCAGATTTTCGGACGCGAGGACAGCCTCAGATGCGGCGTAGTTAGGATACATCTTTTCCCAACCGCGAGGCAAGGTGCAGCCGTGGAAAATCACCAACAGACCAAAATCGTTGGCGTCGGCGAGAATGTCTTCGTAGAGTTGCATCATTTGCTGCTTGTCGCCGCCAAAGAAATCCACCTTGATGCCACGGATGCCATTGTCCTGCATCCATTTCATCTCCTGACGACGTATGCGCGAATTGTTCATCTTGCCAATCGGGGTCTGCGGAGCGTCGTTCCAAGAGCCGTTGGAATTGTACCAAAGGAAAAGTCCCACACCCTTGGTCTTGCCATATTTAGCAAGGTCGGCTATCTTTTCATAACCAATTGCGGTGTCCCAGAATGCGTCAATCAAAACACTCTGATAGCCCATCGCGGCGGAAAAATCGATGTAGCGTTTCTGCTCGTCGTAGTTGCAACTTGGATCCATACCGATAATCCAACTCCACGAGCCCTTGCCGTAGATGTATTGCTGCGATGCTTTATATTTTTGTTCGGTGAGGTCGAATGGTACGGTGGTTTCCACGATATTGTTGAGACCGCCCAAAGTGATTGTGCGCCAAGGAGTTTTGCCCGGCAACGCCATCTGTACTGACGTGCTGCCAAATCCGTTCAACTCCTCCTCCTGCGGGAAGCCAATTTGATATTTTGCACCGCCAATATTGAGGAGTCGGCAACCAACATAACCGCCGTCTGTGCCGGTCTCGCTGATGAGAGTCCAAGTGTTGTCGGCCACCTTGAAAAGGCAGGGGAATGTGTAACCGTTGCCCCAACCATTTTTGCCGTTTTGGTCATCGACAGTGTAAGGTGTCTCGTAACTCGGCGATGTCCTCGCAAATCCGCCCATCGGTTTAGACTGCGGGCAGAGGAATGTCGTGGTTGCGTCGGGCAGGTTGAACGCAGTAGCCTCGCTGTTGATGACACATACTTTGGTCTGCTTGGTGTCGTAGATGACGTAACGGAACGCCACGTCGCGGTTGCTTACGCGAAATTCGACAGCCATCCTGTTGTCGCCCTTGGTGAAATCCACCGTCAAGGCTTTGGCTGTATAGTTGACGTTGCTCTGCTTGATGTTGGGCAGAGAGTAGGTCTCGTTGATGTCGGAAACTGCGGATGCCTTGTCGAGCGACATTCCAGATGTAAAATCGCCGATGTTGGTCTGTACGCCCAAAGACGACGGAGCAACGATGGTCTTGCCGTCGTAGGAGACCGAATACTTTGGCGCGCCGTTTTGCGCCGTGATGCTGACGGAGATTTTGCCGTCAGGGCTTGTCAAAGTCTTGCTGTCTTGGGCGTTGGAGGTCGCCAACATTCCCAAAATCAGCGCAGTAGTTAGTAGAACTCTTTTCATTTCTGTTTGTTATAAAAATTTTAAGTGATATTCAAAAAAAAGGAAACGACAAAGGCTGTCTTTTTTTGAATCGGACAGCCCTTGCCTTGTTTTGTAGTGTGTGATTGGTACATTCTGTGTTACTTCTTGCCGATAATCAACGATGCGACAAACAGGATAATCAATGCGCCGAGTGTGCCGGTGATGATTGCGTTGAGCAGACCTTCGCCAACGAGTTTGCTGATGAAACCGCCAAGCAACCAATTGCCTACCCAACTGCCAACGATGCCGATGACAATGTTCATAATCAGACCGTTGCCCGACCCCTTGAAGAGTTTGCCAGCGAGAAAGCCGCACAAGCAACCAATCAAACATGTGACGATAATGCTTACTATCATAATATTGAAGTTTTTAATTGTTATTATTACGTTTCGGAAAAAAATATTCCGGCGGTAAAGTTATAAAATTTTTTTTATGGAGAATGTTTTTTTTGAAAAAATTTTGATAACGGGAAAAAAGTTTCCCTTCCTTACACCGCGTAGCAAACGAAAAACTTTTTTACCGTCTTGCTCATTGCGGAGACGTTTGCCATATCGGAGGCGGCGGCGATTTCTTGGATGGTGCCGTCCTTGTGGATTACCTTGATGGATTCGTTGTGATTGCGCGAGTATGCCTTGTTATACAATGCACCTGTGATAACAAAATTGTCGATGTATTCATCCGGCACTGTCTTGCGCTCACGCATCTGAGCCTTTATTTCTTGGATGCGGGAATCACCAATCTCGACATGGGATACTTCTATCTTAAACAACCGCCTGTCAATGAGCCGTTTGCAAAGGTTGGAGAGTACATAATCGTCGGCACTGCGCCAAACCTTGATTGCCGACACAATGTCGGAATCGTCCAACTGCGCAAAATGCTCCAACGGTGTAAGTCCATCGTATTTGGTGTGCAAATCGCTATCTGTAACGCTATTGGCGAGGAAAAATTTTAACGACGGCGAGGCAAACAAATCCACGCCCTTGCCCATCAACTCTTTGGCACGGCTGATAATCGCCTTCAACATTTCTTCCGCAGCGACAACTGTTTTGTGCAGATACACCTGCCAATACATCAGACGACGCGCCACGAGGAATTTTTCGACGGAATAGATGCCCTTAGCCTCGATGACTGGTTCGTCGTTGTAACACGAAAGCATCTGTATAATCCTCGCGCTGCCTATCACGCCGTCGCTCACGCCCGTGAAAAAGCTGTCCCTGTTCAAGTAGTCCAACCTATCCATATCCAACTGACTGCTAACGAGTTTGTGCAGCAGTCGGCAGGGATACGTATTGTTGAAAACCATAATGCCGCCCGCAAGACGACCGTGAAAATCATTGTCGATTATCTTCATAAACTCCTCCGAAATCCGCTCATGCGACACGTTGCAGAAAAAACTATTCTCCAACGTGTGGGAAAAAGGGCCGTGTCCGAGGTCGTGCAGGAGTATCGCAATCATCGCCGCCTCGCGGTCGTCATCATTGATAATGAAGCCTTTGCGCCCAAGCACCGACAATGCGTCCTGCATCAAATGAGTGGCGCCCAATGCGTGTTGAAATCGTGTGTGCATCGCGCCTGGATGCACCAAATAACTGAGACCCAACTGTTTGATGCGCCTCTGACGCTGAAACAGCGGATGCTCTATGATGTCGAATATCAACTCATTGTCGATGTTGATAAGGCCATACACGGGGTCATTTACTATTTTGAGTTTGTTGGTGGACATAGTTGTAATTGTTTTGGGCAAATATAAAAAATTTTTGCGGAAATATCGGCGGATTAACAATATTTTTTCTTTTTCAGG
Organism: Bacteroidales bacterium UBA3824; assembly: GCA_002393195.1. Lineage (GTDB taxonomy): Bacteria > Bacteroidota > Bacteroidia > Bacteroidales > UBA3824 > UBA3824. The sequence continues at coordinate 49,989 of DGIK01000105.1, forward strand.
AAAAAAATCATTAACTTTGCCCTCACAACAAAGCCATCAAAACATCGAATACTATGCGCACATTCAACATCACAGGGACGTGCATTCCCAACAAGCACTATATGGTGGACATCACCGACCGACTTGACGAAATCGAAAAACAAGTGGCTATGGGCAAATACCTCACCATCAACCGTGGCAGACAATTCGGCAAGACCACCACGCTTTTCCTCTTGGCGAAGCGGCTGAGCGAGAAGTATGTGGTGTTTTCGATTAGTTTTGAGGCGTTTAGCGGGGATCATTTTCGCAACAACGACACCCTCGCATACTCTTTTGTGGAGGCGTTGCAGACTCAAATATCTTTCAATGTAACCCGCAATGCCGACGACTGTGTAAAAAAATCGCTGTCTGACATTCTTAAAGCCAATTCTGAGAAAAGGGAAATTTCCCAAAACGATTTTTCCAAACTGATATTCGACATTTGTTCCCAATCGTCAAAACCGATTGTTGTGTTTATCGACGAGGTTGACAACGCGAGCAACTACGATTCGTTCATAAATTTGTTGAGATTTTTGCGCGACAAATACCTCAAACGCGATAGCGTTCCGACATTCCAATCCGTAATCCTTGCGGGGGTTTACGACATCAAAAACCTCAAACTCAAAGTGCGCCCCGACAGCGACCATCAATACAATAGTCCGTGGAACATTGCGGTGGCTTTCAAGGAGAGGATGTCTTTTTCAAAAGAACAGATTGCCCAAATGCTCGGCGACTACGAAAACGACCATCATACGGGCATGGACATCAATGGAATTGCCTCGTTGATAGAGGATTATACTTCGGGATACCCATTTTTGGTGTCAAAAATATGCCTTACCATCGACGAAGAAAAACTCGGCTGGACTACCGAAGGCGTCATCGAGGCGGTGAAAATCCTGCTCGTTGAAAAAAACACCTTCTTCGACGACCTCAATAAGAAGTTGGACGACTTTCCAGAATTGGAATCGCTCTTGAAAGACATTCTGTATTACGGCAAGCCCTGCCCATTCAATTTGGACATCAAGATAATAGACATCGCGCAGATGTTCAATTACATAGCCAACAACAATGGTTATGTAAAAATCTCCAACCGCATAATCGAAACCCGCCTTTACAACAAGTTTATGGCGGTGGATGTGCGCGGCAAAATGTTTGATGCGGGCGAGATAGAAAAGTCGCAATTCATAGAAAACGGCTCTCTCAAAATGGATTTGATTTTGGAACGGTTTGCCTTCCACTTCAACCAAATCTACGGCAAACAGACCAAGGAGTTCAAGGAGGAGGAGGCACGGCGTTATTTTATGCTGTACGTCCGCCCAATCATCAACGGCACAGGCAATTACTACATCGAGGCGCAGACCCGCGACCGCTCCCGCACCGATATGGTAATCGACTATTTGGGCAAGCAATACATCATCGAAATGAAGATTTGGCGCGGCAATTCGTACAACGAGCGCGGCGAACAGCAACTCGCCGAATATCTTGATTTTTACAACATTACAAAAGGCTACCTGCTCAGTTTCTGTTTCAACAAAAAGAAAATCCCCGCCGCCAAGACGATTAAAATTGGCGACAGGGAGATTGTGGAAGTGGTCGTGTAAGGGATGCTTGTTTTATGATTTGGATTGTGAGTATTACGTTGAGGACGGATACCTTAATCCGCCAACTCAACATCATCGGCAAATTTTTTGGGGTCGCGACGGTTATCTCTGAAAGAGGCAATAACAATGCGCTGACCGTCTATGTAATAGACAATTCGGTTCAGACGATTGACACGGACACTCCTTAACTCAACGGAGAAGTCTTTTAGAAATGGATCTTTTGCTCCCATTTTTGGATTAAGGACTAGTACGGAAACAGTAGCGTCGATTTCGCTTAAAAACTTGGCTTTTGTTTGCTCGCCAAACTCTCTCTGAATGTAAGCTGCAATATCTCGGACGGTTTCTGCCGCTTTTTCAGACCAAATTACGTTCATCATACCGCCTCCTGTAATATTTCATCTTCCATACACATCCTAAATACATCTTCAGTAGAATAAAATTTTCCTGCTTGTACTTGTCGGATGCCTTCTTCAATGTCATTGCGGTATTCGTCCAACGTATCGCGTCTGAGTGGCTGTCCGCTGTCGGCAAACAGTGTCTCCTTCAACCACTTCAAATCGTCTTGGGAAAGCTCTCCCAAAAATTTTATTATTGATTCTCTACTCATTGTTCGTCATTTTTGTTGTTTCTTTCCGCAAATGTAAATCTATTTTTCAAAAAAAAAAAATTTCATATAATATAATTACAAAAATACACAAAATAATCATCGCAACGGAATCAACTCAACCCCATCCCCATACATCTCCCATCTTATCGGCAATGTCATCTGCCAATTTTGTTCGGAGATTAATTTTTGTTGGGCGACGATGCGGGAGAGGTCTGCGAGCGACTATTTTCTGCGGATGATACGATGCAAAAAAATATCGTCCTCATATCCTGCGGCACTTCTCGGTTGAAAAATTCTTGTGAGCCGCAGGATAGGGATGATGTTAATAATAATTTGATTGTCAATGCTTTGCGTATCACAATTATTTCTTCACGACAACCACAAAACCACCTCTCGGAGCCATTGCAAACGATGCCGGGCGAAAAGCGCGGTCGGAGATAGTCCAACCAGTGCCGTCAACACTCTCATAAAAGCCCTGTACGTTAGCAAATTGATCTATAAAATCAAGGTTTACATCAATTGATTTGACTTCGTTGGTGCCATTGATGCCGGCAATGTACCAAGTATTGCCCTTGCGACGCGCAAGTACCACATATTCACCAGGATAGCCACAGACAAATTTGGTGTCGTCCCAAGCAGCAGGCAGTTCGGAGAAGAAATCCTTGACCTCCTGCGGCTGTGCCAAAAGGCTTTCGGGACGGTCGGCAATGTGCTGCAAACCAGATTCAAACAAAACCGTAAGAGCCAGTTCGTGAGGGTTGGTAGTATTGTGAGGATGCTGCGAATCCGAAAAAGCGCACGGCGTGTAGTCCATCGGGCCAATTACATTGCGGGTAAAAGGCAACGTTGCATTATGACAAGCCGCCTTGTCGGTGAATGTTGGCACATTGTTGTACCACTCCGCACCGTAAACTCCCTCTGTACTAAGCAAATTCGGGTAAGTGCGCTGCCATCCGCGAGGGATAGTTGCACCGTGGAAGTTGACAGTAAGATGATGCTTGGCGGCAGATTCCAAAAGGTCGATGCAATAAGACATATTCATTTGATTGTCGCCGGAGAAAAAGTCGATTTTAACGCCCGCCACGCCAATCTTTTCAAGCCAAGCAAATTCTTTTTCGCGGTCTTCGGGCTTGTTGAGGCGGAATTTTGGCGTGGGTGCACCGTCCACCCAACCAACAGACGAATTGTACCAAATCAGAGGTTTGATTTTGTTGTCAACTGCATATTTAACAGCGTCTTCGATGGTCTTGCCGTCCTTCATCGTGTCCCATTCGGCGTCGATGAGCACGTATGGAAGTTTCAGAGCAACAGCCAAATCCACATATTTCTTGATGATTTCGTAATCGTTGGAGCCGTGATTGTAAGCCCAATAAATCCACGAAACCACGCCCGGCTGTATCCACGAAACATCGGTTAATTTGGACGGAGCGGCGAGGTCTGTAATCAACGTACTCTCCACAATGTCAGCGAGTTGACCAATGATTGCAACGCGCCACGGCGTGAAGTAGTCGCCAGAGATTTTCTGTTCATTTTTGTCGGGACGCACCTCGTAGGTCTCTATATTTTGGTCGTTCCAAAGACTTGACGCACTGTTATTGGCGGCGACATCAGCCTCGCTCAACAATACAAAAACATCCTTCACCGGCTCTATCAACGCCGGGTAGCCCCAACGGCAATTGTAGCCGTCGGCAGACTTGTTGATGCCCGAAAAACTCGGCACAGGCTGTTGCTTGGCGGTAGTTGACAACGGGAAAAATCCCTCGTAAGATTCGCACCACTGCTGCATCCAGCGGTTGACGCCTTCGGGGATGCGGTAGGCGGTCTGTTCGGCGGGAATTGCCGCGCCGTCCATTCCGTGCAGACGATAACGGAAGGCAACGCCGTTGTTATAGACGCGCAGGATGAGGTCGATGTTTGGACTCAATGCGGCTGAATACTCGCTGCCAAGGTTCTCGCACTTGCTACGCTTGCCCGCGAGCATTGTGTATTCGTCAGTTATTGACTGTACGAAATTGAAATTGGGAGCCGCGCAGCCGTCGTAACCAAACTTTTCCACTGCAAAAATCTTTTGATTTTTGTAAGTGATGACGCACTTGCCCGAATCTGCAAACAAGGCGATGTTGTTGTCGGGCGAGGTACAGATGTAGTTTTTCTCGTCGCAGCCAATCATTGCCAACATACTGACAATGAACGTGGTAATAATGCCAAAAGTGTGTAGTCTTTTCATAATGTATTATTATTTTGATTATGATTTGAAAGATTTGTTTCGATTTGTGCGATTTCCCGCCTTCGGCGGCATTATAGGAATGCCCTGCGGGCAGAAATCTCACAAATCTTTTCAAAATCTTACAAATATTTGGTTTTCAATTATTTCAATTCCTTCAATTCTTTCAATTACTTCAATTATTTCAATTACTTGATTTCATTGTAAAAAGTATCGCGCTCTACGGGCTTCAAGCCAACAGATTCAATGAGTTGACGGATTTGTTCGACGGTCATTGAGGGTTTGCCGTCAACTCCTGCCATAGTGTAGATTTTGGTGGAGTCGTCAACTGTACCATCAATGTCGTCCGCGCCGTATTGGAGGGCGAGTTTGGTGGTTTCCAATCCCGACATCACCCAATATGCCTTCACGTGTGGGAAGTTGTCGAGGTAAATCCGCGAAACAGCATAATTGCGCAAATCTTCCGTCAACGGCACTTCACCGAAATCGTGCATAGAATTGTTTTCTTTGCGGAATTTCAACGGTATGAACGCACTGAAACCGCCAGTCTCGTCCTGCAATTTGCGCAGCCGCGAGAGATGGTCGATGCGGTGGGCGTAAGTTTCCTTGTGACCGTAAAGCATTGTTGCATTGGTGCTTATGCCAAGTTTATGCGCCGTGCGATGGATGTCGAGCCAGACGGACGATTTGGTCTTTTCGGGACAAATCTCGGCGCGGAGTTTCTCGTCAAAAATTTCCGCTCCACCACCAGGTATGCACTGCAAACCGCTGTCAATCAGTTTTTTGAGACCGTCCTCAATCGAAAGTCCCGCCTTATTAATCATATATTCGATCTCCACCGCCGTAAAAGCCTTGACAACGATGCCGGGAATTATCTTTTTTACTTCGCGAATAAGACGACAATAATAATCGATGTCGCGGTCGGGATGCACACCGCCAACTATATGAACCTCAGTGGCTTTGCTGCCCTTATAGACAGCCACGCGGTGCAAAATTTCGTCCATCGAAAGTTCCCACGCCTGCGGGTCGTCCTTCGGTTTTTTGTAACTGCAAAACTTGCAATTGTTGATGCAGACGTTGGTAGGCTCGATGTGGAAATTACGGTTATAATATACCTTATCGCCTGATTTTCTGCGCTTAATCTCAAACGCCAACATTCCCAACAAACCAAGGTCGGCGCGGGTGTACAGCGCGAGAGCCTCATCGTCGGTAATGCGGGAGCCGTCGAGGACTTTGTAGGCAATTTGTTTGATGTCATCATCTGCCAAACCATTGGCTACCAACGATTTCAGGCGTTCTGCATCGGCGTTGAAATCAAGACGATACACAAAATCGTCCATAAAAAATCCATCACCAATATCAATCTTTTCTTCACGGATGCGACGAAAACCCAAATGCTCGTATATGCGCTGCGTGGGGTTGTGACGGTTGACATTGAGTTCTATCGCCACCAAATGTTCCTTACGGGCTTCTTCGATGATGAATTTGAGACACTCCCTGCCAAAACCGCTGTTACGATATTGCTTATATAAATACCACTTGCTCAGATACATAGCGTCGTTTCTTGGATAAAACGACATAAAACCGACGTTGGAGCCGTTGTTTTTGAAAAAATAATAACGCGCTCCATGCTCAATCTGTCCGACAATGGAATCGGGGGTCTGAAACTTTTGGAGCATATAAGTATTCTGCGCCTCGCCAATCACGGGGTCGTAATATTCTCTGACAATCGCCGTCGCCATTTCTGACATTTCATTGATTTTCAAGGCGTTGTCAGCATATAATCTTTCAATTTCCATACTTTTGCTTTTTCGACAAAGATAATCAGTATTTGGGAGAAAAAAAATATGTTGGCAAAGGTTTTTCATCAAAAAGAATTTTGCATTATTGCAAATAAATCATAACTTTACGCCCTGGAATCAATTTTTGTATCCAAATAGAAATCCAATTATTAATTATTATGAGAACAAAATCTATAATTTTCGGTATTTGTCTATTGGTGGGATGTTCGCAAAAGCCAACCACAGAAACTGCTGATTCACTGAGCATTACATTCAGCACCCCCGCCGAAATGTGGGAGGAAACATTGCCGCTCGGCAACGGCTCACTTGGCGCGATGCCCGACGGCGGCATCAAGAAGGAAACCATCGTGCTCAACGAGGAAACGATGTGGAGCGGCTGCGAATGGGACGCTTCCAATCCTGACGCCCAAAAATACCTGCCCGAAATCCGCAAAAAACTCATCGAGGGCGACAATCTCGCCGCCGAAGCCATTATGCAGCAACACTTTACGTGTACAGGAAGGGGCAGCGAAAATCCGCGTTACGGCTGCTACCAAACGCTCGGCAAGTTTGTAATCGACTTTTCGGAAATGATGGGTGCAGACACGAGTTACGAGAATTACAGCCGCAATTTGTCGCTCGACAACGCCATTGCAAACACCTCATTTTCATTCAATTGCAACGGCAAGGTCGCCAAATTCAATCGCGAATATTTTGTGTCGATTCCGCAAAATGTAATTGTCATACGGTTGACAACAGAAAACGCGCCTTTGAAATTCGACATCGACTTTTTGCGCGACGAGAGAGCCGATTTCAGCAAAACCGATTCTACAATGGTGATGCAAGGCATCCTCGACAGCGGCGACGAACAGAAGGACGGCGTCAGGTATTTTGCAAAGGCAAAAATCACCCAACAATCTGACAATCAGGCAATAATAATGATTGCCGCCGCCACCGACTATGTACGAATAATCGCCAACGAAGAGCATAAAGATTTCACGGAGATTAGCAACAGCGTACAACGAACATTGGACGATGCGGCGCGTATTGATTATCAACACCTAAAAAACAACCATATCCACGAATATCAAAAATATTACAACCGTGTGTATGTGGCAATGGGCAAAACGGGCGAAAACGGAGAAATTCAGGCTGTTGACTCGGCGGCGTTGTATTTGCAGTTTGGCAGGTATCTGTTTATATGTTCGAGCGTCAATGCCGATTTGCCGCCAAATCTTCAAGGCATTTGGGCAGACGCAATCCACACCGCTTGGAATGGCGATTACCACCTGAATATCAACGTACAAATGAATCATTGGCCGATGGAGCCGGGCAATCTCTCCGACTTGTACGAACCTATCACCAAATACGTGGAAGGCATCGTGCCGTCGGGCAGCCAGACCGCCAAAACTTTCTATGGCACAGGCGGTTGGGCGGGACACGTATTGGCAAATGCTTGGCATTTCACCGCGCCCGCCGAAAATCCCACTTGGGGCGCAACCTTCACCGGCGGCGCGTGGATTGCGTTGCAACTTTGGGAGCATTATCTTTTTACAAAAGACAAAGCATACTTGACACGAATCTACCCGATTTTGAAGGGCGCGGCGGAGTTTTTGAGAGCCAATCTATTTGAATATCAGGGATTTTTGGTAACGGGTCCCAGCACCTCGCCCGAAAACGCATTTCTCAAAGACGGCAAACGTTGCTGCGTCTGCGCCGGCCCGGCAATGGACACGCAGATTTGTCAGGAAATTTTTGGGGCAGTTTGCAAGGCGGCGGAGGTTTTGGGCATCGATGGTGATTGCATCAACACACTGAAAACCACCGCATTACGATTACCACCAATGAAAATTTCGCCAAAAGGCTACCTGCAAGAATGGATGGAAGATTACGACGAAATAGAGCCTCATCACCGACACGTGAGCCATTTGTTTGGACTTTATCCAGGCACAACCATCAATACGCCAGAGCTTTACGAGGCGGCACGTCAGACCTTGCAACGTCGCGGCGACGAAGGCACAGGCTGGTCGAGGGCGTGGAAAATCAATTTTTGGGCGCGTCTCGGCGACGGCAACCACGCTTACAAATTGTTTAAAAACCTGATGCACCCCGTAACCACCACCAAATGCGCCCCCGACCAATGGGGCAACACAGTTTCGTATTCAGGCTCAGGCGCGGGAACTTTCAAAAATATGTTTTGCTCGCATCCGCCGTTCCAGATAGACGGCAATTTTGGCGGCAGCGCGGGATTGATGGAGATGCTATTGCAGAGCCACGAAGTAAAGGCAGACGGCACACGCATCATCAGAATACTGCCCGCAATACCAGATTGTTGGCAAAGCGGACATTTCAAAGGACTCCGGGCACGTGGCGGCATCACGGTAGATTGCGAGTGGAAAGACGGCAAAATAATTGCTACACATATCGACAACCCGCTCAACGAAAAGATTGAGGTGGTAAAATGCCAATAAAAATTACTCATTCTCAATCAAAAATTTCCAAACAGGAGTCACACTGATTTTTGTGCCGTTGCATTCCGTTTCTTCTTGTGCCACTTATAGGTTGCAACTTTTAGCGAAAAAATGCAACCTATAAGTGGCATACTATGTATTTTTATTTCTGATATAGTTCAGTAGTTTTTTTGATGTCTGACGATTTGATATTTTCTGCCTTATGATCAAAGAAACTGTAAGCATACTCGTCCGTGTATCCGTATTTACTTCCGCCGATTGTTGCGTATTCGTCATATTCCGGTCCATACCTTTCTTCTAATGATTTTATTTCATACAAGAAAAAACGATTGGCTTTTTTTTGAATAAAGAAATACGTAAAAGGTAGGTGAATTACTCCATTACCGATTACATTGCAATAACCCAAAGAGCCATCAAGATTGTATTCGTGTCCTTCCATAACACATTTGCCTGTAACTTGTCCATTATTGAAAACTGTTAAATCAAATTCATAGTCTTTTCCATAAAGCGAATACGTGCCGGGTGTCCAAAATGGATTTTCGATTTCTTTATCTGAGTATAAGTCTATTACCTTGTATCCGTCATTTCCAGAGTTAGGAATCACAATATATTTGTCCTCATATATCGTTCCCTTTCCTTCCATTTTTTTGGCTGTAAAATTAGACAAATTGATTTTTAGAATATTTCCATTGTATTGCGATGATTCTTGTATAATAAGAAAATTATTGGTAGAATAGTCTGCTATTTCTAAACCATCATTGTGAAAAATGTTGTCTGATTTGTACCCTAACATTTTATAATACGAAACGACGACACCTTCATCAAATGAAAATTCATAATGATTATAGTCTTCGTAATAATTTTTTTTATGAGGCAATTGATTTACATCATAATTTACGAAATGATCATCGCTGAATTCGTATAAGTCATCATTCGCTGCATCATACAAAAATAATGTGCAAACCTTAGATGTTATTTTATCTTCTCCGCCTTCTTCTGCATTTGCAATATAAGCATTATAATACAAAATATTGCTTAAAAATACAATACATTTTGCATAATCATTGTCAATTACTTTCACAATTTCCACTGCTCCGTTTGAAAACGGAGCCGATGTGATTTTCTTTTGAAAATCATTCAGCCTTAGTTTTGCTTCCGCCGGATTGTGAATTTTGGCGGGTGTGGTGGTTGAGGTTATTGTTTCTGTATTATGTGGCTCGTATTGTGCGTTAGTATAATCGTTGTCTTTTGACGGTTGCTTGTAAAAGTAAATGCTTATAACGATAACAGCAATTAGAACACCACTAATTAACGCACCCTGCAACCATTTGACATTATCATTAATTATTTCTGCATTTCCTACGTTTTGCTTTTGCTCGATTTTTGGCTGTTCAGGTTCAAGTATTTGAGTACCTTCAAAGGATGAACGTTCTGTCGCCATATTTTGAACAGATTCATCGACTTGCTGTTCATGTTCTTGCTTTTTTTCATTTTTTTGCTCCTCCTGAATCATTACAGACACAGGACAGCCGCAATGCGGACATTTTGCCGCCTTGCTCGAAACTTTGTTACCGCAGTCAGGACAAGTTAATAATGCCATGATACACCTCCTTTTGATTAGTTCATTTCAGAAATTGGACACCCGCAATTGGGACACGCATCCGCGCGCCGAGACACCATTTGTCCACAGTCGGGACAGGTCAGCAAGTTGGAATTTTGACTCTGAGGTTGGCTATAAACCTGTTGAGCTACTTGCTGATTATACACAGGTGGCGACACTTGCCTATTGTATAGTGGGGGAATAGTCTGCGAGTTATACATTGGTGGAATAGCATTATATTGAACACCATTGTTCGGGTTAATTTGCTGTTGTCCTGTTGTTTGTGCACCTTCAACACGGACATTGGGATGTTCAGCCACTTTTTTACCGTGAAAAAGTTTCAATTGGTTGACATACATTTTTCCGCTTATTTGTGTTCCTGCAACACCCGCAATAAAAGCTAAGACAAAACCTATACCAATGGCTGACAAGGCATCACATATCGAATCAATGATAATAACACTTATGATGTTAACGATAAATCCGCCAACAACATTTTTGACAAAATGTTCGCGGAATGGAACACCGGCAGCATCCGCAATTTTACCATACATTGTCCATAGTAAAATTCCGTACACAATTTCGTCCAAAAGCGGGAACGGTATCATTAGCACTAATCCGCAGATTACAGAACGACCATTGATTATCGACTGCATCTTTTTGGAGATAGGCTCAGACATTAAATGGTCTGCATATTTCTCTACTAACTCTTCCATTTCGTTTCTTGTTTATTGAATGATGTTCAACAACTAAATATTATACAATCCTTTTCGATTCCAAAACCAATCCATTCAACGCTCTCATTTCCTGCAAATCTACACCATAGATGCGCAGAAAAGCATTCCTGACGAGTTGACCGCCTTGAATCAAAATCGGGTCGGCGAGGATGTCACTCGTCACTTGGACGCTCATACCGGGTTCAATCACTTGACCGGCGGAACGCCATTCTTTTTTTACAGTTACTTGATAAAGTGCCACGATATTAGTTTTTTGATTGTTGAACAATGTGGCAAAAAGAAAGGGTGCAGACTTCCTCATAGTTCAAAGAAGGCCGACCAAAGCCCGAATACCACTACAAAGAAAGCCCACACCTTATGCAGATGCGAGTATTTGCAAGAACCGGCGATATTCTAATTTGTTGGTCTTTTTCTTTGAAGCCGGTTCAAGCAAACACTCTTTCGTTTTTGTCAATATTTTCAGACGCAAAGAAAATAATTGTTGAGGAAACCGCCAAATTTTTCCGCAATATTTTTCAATGATTTTCAAAAAAATATTACCTTTACCACGGATTAAAAAGCGCAATTAATGACAACTGACAGATTAGCAACGATATTGATGATTGGCGAAACCGTTGCGGTGGAGTTCAAACGCTGCGGTGGGAACATCGAAGGCGATGTTTATGAAACCGTGTGCTCGTTTTCCAACCGTTTTGGCGGCGACATTTTTCTCGGTGTCAACGACGACGGCACCGTGGAGGGAAGGACGGCTACATCACGCCCGACAACCTCGAACCTTATCCCAAAAATCCGATTATAGCGTCGTTTTTCAGGACGATAGGCTACGCCGACCAACTTGGTTCGGGCGTCAGGAAAATATTCCGTTACACAAAACTCTATTCGGGCGACAACCCGACGTTTGCCGAAAGCGACATTTTCAGGATCACCGTGCCCTTGGACGAACTGTATTCTTTCGATGCATTGGAGCCAGACAGCGGTGGTTGGTTGGGTGAAAAGGGTACAGAAAAGGATACAG
>DGIK01000105.1:62125-82601 GCA_002393195.1 Bacteroidales bacterium UBA3824
AGAAAAGGATACAGAAAACGAAAAGTCAAGAAGTAGTTTCCCCCCTACCCTACCTGAACGTCACCGACAACTTAACTCCGAAATTGGCGGGCGCACCTGCCACGAATGTCGGGAAACCGATAGTTTCGCCAGCGTTGCCGGCGTCTATGAGATATTCGGTGTCGGTGATGTTTTTGCCCCACAAGCCAAAATCGTATGACAAGCGTCGTTTGGAAAACTTGACGCCGAGTGTCGCATTTACGATGCCGCAACCGTCCTGCGAGATGTCTTCCTTGTTGCTGTCTTCAAAATAATGCTTGCTCTTGTAAGTGTAATTTGGGCGGAAATACAACGTGCATTTGCTCTTGATGGGAAACTCGAAATCCGCTCCAAAATCTATCGCGTGGTCAGGCGCAAGGCGGAAACTATGTCCGGCGAGTTCGAGCGGGTTGCCGTCCTCGTCCTTGTCGGCGAATTTGCCGTTGAAGTATGTATAATCGCCAAACAACGTTACAAAACGCTTGCAATAATATTTCAGCGACAATTCCGCGCCGTAACAATTGGCGATGCCCTTGTCGTTGTTGATGTATTCGAGCGCACCATTTTCGGCGGTATTGGCGGCACTACTCTGAAAATGTTGCCACTTATAATAATATGCCGCCGCAGCATACGAGAGCGTGTTTTTGAAGATATTGCCCTTGATGCCAAATTCATAACTGAAAATCTCCTCGGGGCGGAGGCGGATGGGCTTGTCGGGTGTATAATTGAAATACACAACACCCGGTCGCCGTCCCTTGGCAACCGACAGATAGACGTTGTTGAACCTATCGAGCATATAATTGAATACTACACGACCCACCCACGAAAAATTGTCGTCGTCAATCCAATAGGTCTTGCCGCCAGAATTTTTATAAACCATATATCCAACTATCGGCGCAGTCATCGAATTGGATTCATAACCAGTTTTTTGCCTTTCGTAAGTAGTTCTAAGACCGAGAGTTAGGTATAGTTTTTTAACAATATTCCACGTAACATCGGCGAAAATGTCGGTCTCAAAATTGTGCGTATAGTTGGAATGGCTCTCAATGTAATCCCTCTCCAATTGGATGTTGGAAAGCGGCTTCAAATCCGACAGTCCGCTCTCAATATCCATCGCGCCCACAACCTGTTCGGCGGTCATTCCATTGAGGAGCATCGCGATTTCGGGCTTGGCTTTAATCACGGCGTCCAACGTATTTAACAAGACGCCTTGCACGGTGTTGCGGGTGTCGGTGAAAAAATCGGGAGTATTGCTCCATTCGTTGCCTTGAAACCACGTGTCGAGATTTTCAGCCATTGCCGATTCTATCTGACTGCACACCGCCGCGCTAAATTCATCAAGATTTTGCGAAATCAGGTCGGCGTATTCGGCTGGATATTGCGACACCAACTGTTGCTTGAAGGCTTCGATGCCGCCTTGCACGCCCGTGGAAACCTGCGTAGGAAGATTTTGGAGCGATGCCTTGATGGACGGTGCCACACTCGACGGAAACAAGATTCCGAGGTCGGTGTGTATGTTCATATAATGTTCGCAATACTCGTACAGCGCGCCCATTCCCACAAAACCCGACAATCGCGAGCCGCGCCGCCAGTTGAGCCTGAACTCCTCGCTAAACTGCATCTGTTTAGCCATTTCGCGGGCTTCGAGCAAGTAGAGATACGTGCCATCGCCATCAAAATATTCGTCGGCGTATGCACCACGTGCGCCCAAATTGTTGGTGATATAGAGCCGGTCGTTGATTTTGCGCTCAAATTCCACCGTTGCGCCGCCGAGTTGACGCACAAGACCGAGATCTGTGCCTTTGTTGAGGTAAGCATCGGAGAATGGCGAAGTGTCGCCGCCAATGGGCGCAATTTTTTTTGACTTGAAACTAACGCCGGGCGCATCGTCCATCTGAAAATCGAGAATGAGACTGAGCGACGAAACATCGTTGTTGCGGATGCTGAGGGTGTTGCGGATTGCAAATGCATTCTTGCCGTTGAGACGACCGCCAGCGAGATTTTTGATGTAGCCGTCGTGATAATCATAACTAAAAGCAAGCCTGTCGGCGACCTTTTCGCTGATTGGCAAATTGACATAACCCTGTGCGCCGCGCTGATTGTAGCCGCCATAATTGAGCCTCAAATTTGCCGAAAACATATTCACGGGATGCTTGGTGATGAAATGAACCGCGCCAATCTCCGCACCACGTCCAAAAAGCGTTCCTTGCGGGCCTTTGACGACCTCAATACGCTCAATGTCAAATGGTTCCAATGCCGAAACCTGTTCCCTCGACACGGAAATATTATTCAAGAACACAGAAATCCTCGGCTGAAAAAAACTCTCCATACCATCGGACGTAACGCCACGAATGGAATATCCAGCCTTGTTTTGACCTTGGATGATGTTGTTGAATCCTGATACATAACCACTTATCTCGTCTATCTGCGTCGCGTAGAGTTCGTCGAGGCGGTTTTGGTCAAATGCCGTAATCGCTATCGGCACTTCGAGGCTCGACTGCAATCTCTTTTGGGTACTTACCACAATCACTTCCACAGCCTTGATGCCCTCTGCCTCAAAATAAACATCGTGATTGGAATCCGTTGGCAAAAAATTTTGGCTTACAAAACCGACATAGCGCACCTCGATAGAGTCGTTTGCGTGTTCCGGGGGAATTGTGAGCGAATACGAGCCGTTGGATTTGGAAAGCGTCATTATGGGCGTGCCTTTCACCGAGATAGACGCGCCGATGAGCGGCTGGTGGTTGTTGTCATACACCATTCCCGTAATTGTTTTTTGGGAAAATGCAACACCAGCCGTCGCCGTCAGTATGATTGAGAATAATATTTTGATTAACAATCGGTTCATAGTCGTTTTTTGTATTTGTGATTAACAAAACACCGTTACAAAATCTTCAAGCCCATCACGATGATGTCGTCGAGTTGTCGATATTGATCTCCAATCCACTTTTCGTGGGTCTCCTTCACCGTGTCGCACTGTTTCTGCATAGGCAGGGAGTTGATGTCTAATAGCAACTGGTAAAAATTGGCGAAAAGGAATTTTCTGCCGTCCGACCCGCCAAACTGGTCGATGTAGCCGTCGGAGGTGAGATAGATGGCATCGCCGTGGCGAAGACGGGCGGTCTTGGATGTAAACCTCCTGTCGTCGCCAAGATAAACGCCGATTGGCATCCTGTCTGCCGGCAATATTTGCAGTCTCAGAAATCCGTCGGGCGTCTCCTTCAATTGTTCTTTCTTTTCCAAATTTTGACGCGCAAGGTCTTCCTCGTCCTTGGAATAGTGGGTTACGATGTAGCCGTTGTTGTTGGCACCGGCAAATTCCACGGTCATATTGGCGGTGTCTATCTTTACGAGCGACAGATCCATACCGTCCTTGTTTTTGGCGTAGATGCTGTCTTGATGTAGAGCCTTCTTCACCTCGTCGCGCATATCGTTGAGAATCTGCGCCGGGTCAAAAATCCGCCTTTCGCTCACAATTTTATTGAACAGCGACACGCCCAACATACTCATAAATGCGCCCGGCACGCCGTGTCCCGTGCAGTCGGCAGCCACGGCAAAAATGGTGTCGCCCTCGTGATAAAACCAATAATAATCGCCGCTTACAATCTCCTTGGGGCGGTAGAATAAGAAATACTCGATATTGTAATCTTCCAAGAAGTCGGGCATCGGACATACAGCCTGTTGTATGCGCTGAGCATATACTATACTGTCGGTGATGGACTTGTTTTTTGCCTCGATGATGCCCTTTTGCTTAGAGAGTTCCTCGTTGATGTTCATAATCTCATCGTTAGCCATTTGGAGGTTCTCTTTCTGAATCATAATTTCCTCGTTCTTGTGCATCAGGTCGGCATTTTTGGAAACGATTTCCTCCTTCTGGGCTTTGAGGAGATTGTTTTTCTTGTGGACGATGATGAAGAAAACGACGAACACACCGAGCATCACGCCAAACAAGGCGACGATAGAGATTAATTTTTGTTTTTCATTTTTTTCGTTCTGCAATTCGAGAGCCTGACGCTGTTTTTCGTTTTCCAAATCACTGATAGCCCGCGCGTTCTCCATCTCTTTGTTTCGCTGTTCGGCGAGTTTGCGGGCAGAATCGGCTTGTTCGGCTCTTAGTTTGTCGATTTCGCTCTGACGGAGCAACGCTTCTGTTTGTTGTTTAGCCAAGCGAAGATCTTGCTCCGCCGCCTCTTGCCTCAATCGTCTGTTTTCGATGTCTTTTTGGAGGAGTTCGTTTTCCTGTTTGCGTTGTTCGGCGAGGAGTTCGAGTTGCTTGTGGGTGAGTTCGTTGAGTTCGTTTTCAACTATTTCTTCCGAATAGTGCTGCGATGTCTCGTCGAGTTTGTCGAGGTCTTCGGCAAGTTCACGGTTGTTGATGGTCTGTTGGAGTTGTACAGAATCGCGGATGCTGAGGTATTTTTGGTAAACACCCAACGCCTCGTCGTATTCGCCCTTTGCCTGCAACAACTGGTTGAGAGTCTGGTATGCGTCGAGTTTGAGTTGTGGGTCGTTGGTAGATTCGGCGGCTTTCACAGCCTCGTTGCAGTAGATGGTGGCGTTATGGAGGTCTCGGTCTTTGAGGTACAGGAGAGCCATAATGTTGCAAATCTGCGAATACTCAGCCAATTGGTTGTTTTTGAGGCGGAGGTCGGCGGCTTTGTCGAGGTAAACATAACACTCCTTGGTATTGCCCAAATTTTGATAACAAAGTCCAATGTTGCTGTACGTGCCGGCAAGAAGGTCGTCAGATACATTGCCATTGATATCCAAATCGCTGATTTGCTTGAAAATCTTCACAGCGTCCATCGGCTTGCCGCTCATTGTCTGGCAGTAGGCGATGTTGTTGAGGGCGTTGACGGCAGACGGTGTGTCGCCATCTTCCGCACACATATCATACAAGGAATAATTGATGTCCAGTGCCTTGTCGTATTGTTTTATTTTTTGGTAAATGTCGGCAAGACGCTTCATATATTGTTTTTCGGCTTCGTGGTCGCCGTCTCGTTGACTAAACGAAAGCAAATCGCGGTAATATCTCGCCGCGCCTTCATAATTACCTGTCAAATAAGTGCATACGGCAAGATGATTGGTGTTTTGCTTTATCTTTTCGGGTTCGTTTTCCTTCTTGTAGGTATCGAGAGCCTGCGAAAAAAAGTCGGCGGCACGGCTGTAATGTCGGCGACCAAAATACAACAGACCCATTTCTGTGTCGATGTCGGCAATGGCAATCGTGCCCTCTTTGGTTTTCTTGTCGAGTACAGACTTGGCTGCAATGTAATAATACAATGCCACTTCCGTCTCGTTGATTTTGTAGTTGGTACGCGCCAAAAGGAGGTCGTCTTCATAAATGAGATTTTTTAGGTCTTTCAATCGGGCGTTTGTAAGCGACTTTTCGGCATAAGTGATGGACTTTTCGTATTGTTCGGCGGCGAGGTACTTGTAAGCCGCCTGATTGTACATAGAAGCCAATTGAGCCGTATCGTGTACGCCATGTGCCGCATCAACAATGCTATCAGCCTGACGCAAAATATCATCCGTGGTCTGCGCATTGAGCCACTGACTCGCACAAACCATCACCGTGATTAATAATATTTTTGTCAAACGTTGTAACATTGTTAATCGTTTAATCATTCCTCAACAAATCGTTCCTACTTGAACTCATACGTCAGTATAAACCTGATGGTTCGCAATAGTTGCGGATTGTAGGGCAAATCTACGTCCATATCTTTAACGTCGATTCCACCGTATTGTGTATTGAAAACGTTGTTGACTTTTATAGAACCGGAAAGATATTTTCCGATTTTGAGTGTGAACATAAGGTCGAGGTTGTAGTATGGTGTTGACCAGAAATACTGGTTGTCGTTGCCACGGTAATATTTGCGCGCCCACTTGCTGCAATAGACGTTTTCAATGCTGAAATGCATTAATTTTAGCACGTCGAAATCCAATGCCAACTGCGCCATATATTTGGGAGTTTGGCGGATGTATTTGATATGGTCGATGGATGTTGCCTGCGCATTGTCGCCGTAGATATTTTCGCCGCCGGTGGATAGAGTCAGCGCGCCCCTTACATTAAGGTGCATCGGCTGTACGCAATCTCTCAACACGGCAATCAACTGGTAGCCACGGAGTTTCACTTCCGCATCCTTTTGCGTTATGTATGTGCGAGTGTTGGTGTAATCTTCGGCGTCTTCGTCCCTGACAATTGCATTTGGCAGCGACGGGTCGAGCGGACACCAATCGCGCACCAACGGATTTTTGATGCGGTTGGTGTAAGCCACAACCTCCATATAATTAGTATTAGTGAAATAATACCTAAGCCCAAACTCCGTGGAGGCAATCTTTTCCGTGCCGAGTTTTTTGGCGGGCGTCTGATGGTAGGCGATGAGAATGGTGTCGATAGGCGGCGCACCCATCAACCCGCGTATCGTATTGAGTGTAATCGAGGCGTCCACAGCCGTAGTGCCATACAACTGTTGAGCCGCCGGAATCTTGTAGGCGTATCCACGCGAGGCGCGGAATGTAAGGCGGTCGTTGATTTTCACAAGTCCCGCAATCCTTGGCGTTACAAAACTGCCAAACAACGTATTGTAATCGTACCTTGCGCCGCCGGTGAGCGACAGCCGTTTCCAATCGAAAACCACCTGACCGTATGCGCTCGTGGTGGAATACGTATATGGATAAATGCCAAAATCGCCAAAGAGCGGGTCTTTATAATCGACCGTCTTGGCGAAACTCTTGTATGAATCAAAATCAAATTTATAAGGCGACTCGTTGGTGTAGGGCAATATGCCGCTGTATTGGTACGACAAGCCTGCCGATAGATTGAGATTTTTATAAGGTTGATACGTGATATTTTGCTCAAAACCGATGTCGTCGCCGGCTGAATAACCGTATTGAACGAGAGGCGAGTAAGTAACGTGGCGTTGCGAATTTTCGTCCATACGGTAACGCAGGTATTTTATAATGGTATTTAGGGACAATTGACCAAAATCCCAATCGCCCGCGACAGATGCCCGTATTATCTTTTCGCCCATCATATTGTCGGGGTCGGAATAATCAAAAAACATCGGCGTCATACCCAACGCGGAAAAATCCTTGCGGTACAGATAGTTGTACGTCATTGTGATGTTTTGATATTTGAGTTCGATGCCGGTCTGCGCCGCCTCCTGCGAGATTTTGGCAATATCGGGATACTGCGCATCGCCGTGCCAGCCCGCGCTGTAACCCTCTATCTCCGTGAATTGGGTCAATTGGCTCATATACCGCAAGTTGCCGAGAAATTCGGACGTTATCTCCTTGGGCATCATCGAATGGACGTTGCCATCGGCATCCTTGTAAACAAACTTTTCCTCGCGCTGTTCAAAATAATTCCAACGGTTGTAGATGTCGTCCTTGTCATAATCCTTGACAGGCATATCGTCATAGCGGAGGTTGGTGCCGTAGATTGAATATTGAGCCACGTGCTTGCCCCTGCCAAACTTGCCGCCGATGCCAAAATCTATGTAATGATAGCCGCCCGGACCCGTGATGGCGGAGGCTGAGGCGGAAGTCTTGTCCAACTTGCGCTGTGTAACGATGTTGATGACACCGCCACAAGCATCGTTGCCGTAGTTGGCGGCTGCGGGGCCATAAATGATTTCGATGCGCACCGCCTGACGGATTGGCAAATTTGCGCCCAAGGGCATTCCTGTTGGTGCCGACGGCTTGATGTCAACACCGTTGAGGAGGATTTTTGTGTAAGTATTGCCAATCATACCACGCTGCATAAACGCCTCGCCAAAGTCGCCCGAATGAGGCTGCGAAATCCTGATGCCCGGCACAGTTTTCAGTACGTCGCCAAGTGTAACGTACCCATTACGCACGATGTCGTCGTGTGAAATAATATACACCGTCACAGGCAGTTCATCAACACTTTTGGAGCCACGACCCACAGAAATAAAAAGTTTGTCGTTTGTGGTAGTGTCATAGACGATGCTCGACTTGTCCAATAGTTCGCGTATGTTGATAGGAAGGGTATCCGTCTGCGAATACACGCCAAACGGCATTGCAAACAGGATTATTAACAACATCATACGCAACTTGTTCGCCATACAATATGCTTTAATATTATTTTGGTCAAAGATATAATAATTTTTTCAGAAAAATTGATGCCAAATGGAAAATAATACAACAAAAAACATAAAAAAAACATTTTCGTAACATTTCAGCAACATTATGATACAAAAACAAAAATGATTTTGCGAAAAAAACTCTAACTTTGTCCCACAAATTCATTGTAAAATCTACACCAAATCCGTATGAAAAAGCAACTGTTTACATTTGCATTGGCGGCGGCAGCAACAGCCGTCAACGCCCAAAATCCCATCGTGCAGACGTGGTTTACCTCCGACCCTGCGCCGATGGTTCACAACGACACCCTCTATGTCTATACAGGACACGACGAGGACAACGCCGACTTCTTCTGGATGCAGGAATGGCGCGTGTATTCCACCACCGATATGGTCAATTACACCGACCACGGCTCGCCGCTCGCCCTCGAAACATTCTCCTGGGCTGACGACCGCGCCTGGGCGGCTCAGACCATCTACCGCAACGGCAAATTCTATTGGTACGTGTGCGCACATTCCAAGATTTCGGGCGGCATGGCTATCGGCGTGGCGGTCTCCGACAATCCCACAAAGGGTTTCAAGGACGCACTCGGCAAGCCGCTCTTTGAAAACGGCAGTTGGGACCACATCGACCCCACCGTATTCATCGACGACGACAATCAGGCGTGGCTTATGTGGGGCAATCCGCAGTGTTATTACCTGAAACTCAACGAAGATATGATTTCGTATTCGGGCGACCTCGGCAGGCTCGATATGACCGAGGAGGCATTTGGCTCGCCCAAGATGAACGAGCGCGACAAAAACAAGAAATACAAAGATTCATACGTGGAAGGCCCGTGGCTCACCAAGCGCAACGGCAAATATCAGTTGCTCTACGCAGCGGGCGGCGTTCCCGAACACATTTCGTACTCCACGGCAGACAAGTTGCCCGGCCCCTGGACTTACGCGGGCGAAATAATGCCGCTCTGCGAAACCAACTCATTCACAAACCATTGCGGCGTCATCGACTACAAGGGTCATTCGTATTTCTTCTACCACACCGGCAAGTTGCCCAAGGGGGGCGGATTTGGCAGGAGCGTGGCTGTTGAGGAGTTCAAGTACAATCCCGACGGCTCGTTCCCCAAGATAATGCCGACAGACGAAGGCGTGAAGCCAATCGCAAACTTCAACCCCTTCCGCAAAGTTCAGGCGGAGACAATGGCATTCTCGTCGGGCGTCAAGACCTATCAGAATGACAATCAGGGTGTTTATGTATCGCAAATCCACAATGGCGACTACATCAAATTGCAGTCTGTCGATTTTGGCAAAAATTTCCCAAGGACTTTCACCGTATCGGCGGCAAGCGGACTTCGCGGCGGCAAGATTGAGATTCACTTAGACAGCCTCCACGGCGCAAAGGTTGCCGAACTCAAAATCGACGGCACAGGCGGCTGGGAGAATTTCAAGGAGTTTTCCACCGACTTCATCGGCAAGGCAGAGGGCGTAAGGGACGTATATTTTGCATTTGTTGGCAGGAAAGGCCCGCAACTCTTCAACCTCGACTGGTGGCAGATGCGCGGCATCGAGCAATGCAATATGCCGATATTCCAGACCAAGTTTACAGCCGACCCCTCACCGCTCGTAATTGGCGACACGCTGTTCCTGTTCTGTTCGCACGACGCATCGCCCGAACACATCGTTGACCCCAATGAAAGGAGTTCTGCCGGATTCTTTATGTATGATTGGTTGCTCTATTCTACAACTGATATGGTCAATTGGACAGAGCACGGCGCACCCGCATCGCTCAAAGATTTTGAATGGCGCAGCCGCGACAATGGCGGATGGGCTATCCAAGTGGTTGAGCGCAACGGCAAATATTATCTCTACGCCCCCCTGCACGGACACGGCATCGGAGTTTTGGTTGCAGATTCGCCATACGGCCCTTACAAAGACCCGCTCGGCAAGCCGCTCTATTGGAATCAAAATCACTGGTACGACATCGACCCCTCCGTATATACCGACAAGGACGGACAGGCTTATATGTATTGGGGCAATCCTCACACATTCTACGCTCGCTTGAACGACGATATGATTTCACTGAAAGACAGCGTAGTACAACTTCCCCACATTGAAAATTATCAGGAAGGCCCGTGGTTTTATCGTCGCGGCGACAAGTATTACCTCGGTTTTGCGTCCACTTGCTGCCCCGAGGCTCTCGGATATGCAATGAGCGACAGTCCTACTGGACCTTGGAAAAGCACCGGCTACATTATGCGCCCGACATTCCGCGACCGTGGCAACCATCCCGGCATTGCTGATTTCAAGGGCAAGACCTACGTGTTCGGACAGAGTTACGACCTGATGCACATCGACATTCAGGAGCATCACGAGCGTCGTTCCGTATCGGTAACGGAAATGGAATACAATCCCGACGGCACTATCAAGGAAGTTCCTTATTGGCTTGACCAAGAGCCTGTTAAACAGATTCAGTGGCTCAATCCTTTCCGCCGCGTCGAGGCAGAAACAATGGCTTGGGGCTACGGTCTCAAAACCGCCAAAATCGGCATCCCCAACACTGGCGTCGTAAAGGATATGCCCTACTCCACCGGCAAGCGCAATATGTATGTAAACGACATCGACAACGGCGAATACATCCGTCTGCGCGGCGTTGATTTTGCAAGCGGCGCGTCTTCGTTCTCGATCACAGCGGCAGCGACGGGCAGCGTTGAAATCTCGCTCCGCCTCGATTCGCCCACCGGCAAGGAAATCGGCAGAGTACTCGTAAAACCCACCGGCAGCGTAGAGAAGTATAAGGCTTTCACCGGCAAAGTATCCGGCGCATCCGGCGTCCACGACCTCTACATCACATTCCAGAATGCAAATGGCGAGGTAAGGCTTGATTGGTGGAGTTTTAAGAAATAACCACTTGATTATACTAATTGAACAAACGGACGGCGAAATTATTTATTGCCGTCCGTTATTTTTATCCACAAAAACCTATTTCTCAAACAAATCATCCATAGTTACCTGACTTTGAATGTCGCCGGCGTAGGCGTTGGGAACAAGACCGTATGTTGTTATCATTACAGTAGTTACGGCTTTTTTGGTGGATGTTTTTTCCTTAAAAATGCGAGCCTTGCGGCGGAGTTCGGCATCGTAACTTTTGTTGATTTCGTATTCGTCCGACGAAAACTTCATCTCGCAAAGATTGATAACATCATCATCGCGGTCGAGAAGCATATCAATCTGAACACCTGTTTCATACTCGTTTTGAGGACGGTAAACCCAAGAATAAGCACTACTTACAACACCCGAAATGCCGAGAGCCTTTTTGATTTGTTCGATGTGTTGAAAACAAACCCTTTCAAATGCAAGCCCACTCCACGCCGCATAGACGTTTTTTTTGAGTGAATGACTCCAAAACTGATTGTCTTGTTTGCGATTGTTGAATATATATTTGAAATAAAACAACGTGAAATTGTCAGTAAGTTGAAAAACAGTGTCTTTTTTTGATTTGCCAATCGAATTGTATGCCGTGATAAATCCGCATAACTCCAAGTCGTCAAGCACCTTAGTAAACGTGCTGCCAGTATCGGAGCCAATCGCTTTGACAATTTCGCTGCGTGTCATTCCGGCTTTTTTGGTTCCCAAGATTTCAACAGTACCAATATAAGGTGCGGGATTGCGGAACAACGACGAAAACAGAGCATTGAACTCATCTTTGAGTTCGGCGTTCTTGTCGAAAAACATAGCGTCGATATTTTGCGACCACGACAATTCCGGGGACAGGAATGTCCAATAGTATGGAATGCCGCCAAGCACCATAAAAGTTTCAAGAATCTGCCTCCGTGTCATTACAATCTCACGACTTTTTACCAGTAATTCACATTCGTACAATGAAAAAGGCTCAAGGAATATTTTGCGAGTCAATCGGTTGTGCAGTCCGCCATAGTTTTTGATGATTTTGCTCACAATCCACGATGTAGCACTGCCGCAAACTATCAACACAATATCGGTACGCATAGTAGCCCACCCGTTCCAAAAATGTTCGAGAGCCGGCACGAAGTCAGATTTTGGAGTGTCCATCCACGGCAATTCGTCTATGAAAATCACCTTTTTGCCATCGGGCAACTGCGCCAAGAAATTGCCCAACACAAAAAACGCGTCATACCAATCCTTCATCACCGGCACTTCTTTCATACCTGCAATGCGGAGCGACTTGGTGAACTCTTCCATCTGAACGGTTTTACTACCGTTTTGAGTGCCAGTATGTTGGAAGGCAAAATCGTAATTGAAGGTCTCCCTTACGAGATATGTCTTGCCTACACGTCGCCGCCCATAAATAGCCACAAACTCCGATTTGTCACTTTTCAGGAGGCTTTTGAGCGTCTTTTGTTCTTTTTTACGTCCAATGAGCATAATGTTTTGTATTTGGTTACGGGGCAAAATTACAAAACATTTTTGAGATAATCAACGGAATCGCACTTTTTTTAGGTAGATTCCGTTGACTATCTTGCGAAAAACGGCGTTTTTTGATGGATAATTAACGGAATCGCACTTTTTTTTAGGTAGATTCCGTTGATTATCGCCAAAATTTTCTGAAATTAACCGCCATGCTCAACATATAGGAATATTCTACGTTGCCAGCTGCGAGGTCGTACCAAGCGTCAACGCCGGTGCGGAGGACGAAGGTGTCATTAAAATAACGTTTGGAATAATAACCGCCGAAAAATGTAACGTAACGATGTTTGCGGTTGTTTTCGGGGTCGATAGCCCAACACGTGTAAAGAAGGTCGCCACGGAAGTTAACAAACTGATAGCCAAACCAATGCCCCGCCGTCAATCCAAAATCAGACAACCTCAAATGCGCCTTTACAAATGTGCCGCAGCCGTCAGTCCAGGGCAGGTCGGGCGTCTCGTCTATGGCGTGATAACCAACAGCCATCGCCCTGACGCTCAATTGTCGGAAACATCCGCCATTGCCAATCCAATAAAAATCCATACCGGCGGCGGCGTTTGAGAGGCTCTGCACCTGACCATCGCACGAATCTATCTGACCGCCACGGTGCGCCACGAGAAATTCACCCAAAATATCCGCCTTAAAACGTTCTCTATCAGCCACGTGGAATTTTGACAAATGTCCCACCACAAGCCGCTCCTGCCACGGGTCGCCCCAAAGTATCATTTTTTCCCAATTCAACCACAAATCTCCGTCATAATGCGGGCGCAGAAGATTGATTTGCAACCCGTTTTCCATCTCGGCGGTGAGGTAACGCTCCGGGTCGTAGATTGGCTCTATCAATCCGTGCCGCACATTGCCATCAAGATAACCACAAATCAGCCTGAAACTCTCCGTCGGCTGAAAAACAATGCGGAAATATGGTTTGTTTTTGGAAAATTTGTCGTAACCATGATATTTCAAAACGTCCCACAGAGCCTGCACCCAGAGTTTGCGATTTGGACTGTACGAAAATTCGGGCTGCAAATGATACCCCGTCAGCGTATATCCCTTCACGAAATCGCCAAAATATTCGTTGTTTTTGAAAAACGTATGGCAATAAAACCGTGCGGCAAATTTATGGTGCGCGGCATCAGTGGTGGCAATGTCGGACAACAACGTCGGGACTTTGAGGTAATCGTAATCGTCGCGGATTTGGGCGACATAAACAGGGTCTATGAGCTTTCCCTGCAACGCCGCAATAACAGAGCTGTCGGTCGGCATTTTTTGAGAATCGCAATCGTCGCGGATTTGCGCGGCGGCGGGAAGGGTGAGGAGGGTTAGAAAAAAAAATAAAATGTGGGAGATATGTGTTCGCCACGTATGGGGGCGCCACGTATGTATTCGCCACGTATGTGTTCGCCACGTATGCGTTCGCCACGTATGCGTTCGCCACGTATGCGTTCGCCACGTATGCGTTCGCCACGTATGGTAGCCCTCACGGACCACCCTTTGTGATGTCGCGCCCTTGGCGCTATTCGCAGCGATTGAATTACATTTCCGCATATTTCCATTCCAATTAGCGCCAACGGCGCGACAACGCCAAGGGTAGTCCGTGAGGGCTACAAACCGCGCGACACCAATACGTGCGCCAACATTCCGTGCGCCCCCCATCCGCACGCCCCCATTCCGTGCATCATCAATCCCACACATACCTCTCATCATAATTTACTTTATATATTTGACAATATCTCCTAAATTCGGCTTGATAATCTTCTTTTTGATGATGTACGCGTTGATTGTCGATATATTTTCTGACGGCTTCTACGTTGGATTGTGCCACCGAAAATGCCGCGTAGCCGTCCTGCCAATCAAAATCAAAAACCTCTTTTTCGCTGCGAATCCATTTTGACGAATTGGATTTTATCTTGTTGACGGCGGCGGACAACGCCATTGTACGCGAAAGTTCAAAGAGAATATGCACGTGATTTTCTATGCCACCAACCACCACCGTCTGACACCCAATGCCATTGACAACGCCACCAATATAATGGAAAAATCCTCCCAACGAATCCGTCGGAATCAAATCTTGCCGTCTTTTGGTGCTGAATACCAAATGGATATAATTTTTACAGAGCGACTGTGGCATAATCTTTTTTCATTTATTCATCTCCAACATCTCCTCTATGATCGTCCGATTATTCTCCAAGCGCGGGATTTTGTTTTGACCGCCTACGCGACCTTTGCTGCGGAGCCAATCCTCAAAGAGATTTTCGCGGGCAAGGGTGATTTCGGGAGCGGTGAGCGAAAGATCCTTGTAACGCTTGGCGTCGTAATCGGAATTGAGGCGGCGCAACTCAAAATCCAACGTATTTGCAAACGCCTGCAAGTCGTTGGGCTGCACATTAAATTCTATCAACCACTGATGACAACCGCGCTTGTTGGTCTGCATATAGACCGGGGCAGCGGTGTAGTCGCGGATGTCGGCACCGGTGGCGTTGCAGGCGGCGCGGATGGCGCGTGAGGCATTGTCTTCCACCAACTCCTCGCCAAAAGCGTTGATGAAATGCTTTGTGCGACCCGTGATGCGGATTTTGTAAGGGCGAACAGACGTAAATTCCACCGTGTCGCCGATGATGTAACGCCACAGACCGCCGTTGGTACTGATGACAACGGCATAATTGACGCCCGTCTTGACATCGCACAGCGGGATTGCGGCACGGTCGGCGTTGTTGAAATCCGACATCGGGATAAATTCGTAATAAATCCCATTGTCCAACATCAGGAGCATATCGTCGGTCTGTTGGTCGTTTTGGAACGCGAAGAAACCCTCCGAGGCATTGTAAGTTTCGAGATAAGTCATCTTGTCGGAGGGGATAAGTTTTTCATATTGAGCGCGGTACGGCTTAAAACTTACTCCGCCATGCATAAATAGGCAGAGATTTGGCCATACTTCCGTGATGTTGCTCTTGCCGGTGATTTCGAGGATTTTGCGCAAGAGCACAAGCGTCCACGACGGCACGCCCGACATAGAAGTAACGTCCTCCTTGCAGACCGCCTGAGCCATAGCCTCGATTTTCTTGTCCCAATTTTCCATCAGGGCTATGGAGATGTCTGGAGTCCTGTGTCCGCGCACCCAACGCGGCAGGTTGCTAATCAATACCGCCGAAAGGTCGCCGCAAAATGCCTCGCTGCCCATCCTGTTTACCTGACGAGAGCCGCCAATGACCAACGCCTTGCCGGTGAACGCCTTGGTATCGGGAAAACTATTGAGATACACCGACAATACGTCCTCGCCGCCCGCAAAATGGCATTTGCGGAGGCTTTCGTCGGTGATGGGTATATATTTGGAACGGTCGTCGGTGGTGCCGCTACTCATTGCAAACCATTTGGTCTTGGTGGGCCACAATACATTGTTTTCGCCCTGCGCCACACGCATTATGTATGGTTTGAGCGATTCGTAGGGGTTGAGCGGCACACGGGCGGCAAATTCGGAGGGCCCCACCTTCAATATTTCGTCAAAGCCATACTGACGGCCAAATTCTGTCTTAGCCGCCTTCTTGACCAAAGTGCTGAAAACCTTGAACTGAGTCTCGTCCGGGTATTTCAGGTAGAGTTCAGTCCTATTGAGGTTGCCCCGCAGGTACAGGGAAGTTAATGTGTTGACAAGAGACATTTTCGCTTAGTCGTGATTGTAAAACAGCGCAAAATTAAACATTTTTTACGGATTGTCAATAAAAAATCCACTAATTGCTATTGTTGCTCTCATCAACATCGGGAAAATAAGCATCGCCAACCACCGCCGTCTTTACATTCTTGGGCATTTCGATGGTGATTTCGCGTGTGCCATTGCCCCATACGAGAGCATCGCGGCGTTCACGCGCCACAGTGCCGTCGTCATAACTTACCATCAAATCCACCGGCACCATCAGCCTGCCGACATTGCGGATAGTTACCTTGTTGCCATCTACATTAACGATTGCGAGGTCGGAGTAATCGTCGGTGTACATCCACGAATGGAAAAATTCTTTCAAATCCTTGCCCGAAATCGTGCTGCACATATTGTAGAAATCGAATGGATGCGGGTGTTTGCCCTTCCACGTCAATACAAATTCGCGCAAAATTTTGGTCATAACATCCTTGCCAACAACGTCTTCGAGCACCGTGTACATCGTTTGCGGCTTGTAATACGAATTGACGGTATAGACAAGCAAATTGGTCTGCGAATACGACGGCGTGGCCATCGGCACATTGTCGTCGCTGCACATCGTATAACCCGTGTAGCGGTAGGCGTCGTGAATGATGTCTTTGGTCTTGAAATTGTCGTTCTGAAAATATTGCGGCACATACTGCGTCAATCCCTCGTCCATAAAGGCAAACCTATTTTGGTACATACCGGTAATGAACGGGAAATATGAGTGCGTAACCTCGTGCGACGTGGTGAAGAAATCGGAATCGTAATTATTATCAAAATCCTCATTAATCATCATCGGAAACTCCATGCCGCCGCTGCCTTGGAACAATGTCATGTGCGCATACGGATAAGGAACGCCCGGACGCTGCGTGCTGAGATATTCGAGGGTCTTTTTGGTGGTGATGGGCGCGGTGTTTTTGAAACCATCAGCCTTGTAAACCGCCGATACAAACGTCCTCGGCTTGCCCTTCCTGATTGGCGTAGAAAGTCCCACCCAACCCATCTCGTTGCTGCAAGCAAACACGAAGTCGGGCACACTGTCAGCCTTGAAATGCCAATCGTTGACCTCCTTTTTCAATACCCTGCCAGCACCACCCGGCGCAAAGAGAGTTATAGGTTCGTTGGACGCCATAGCCTTGTTGTATTTGATGATGAAATCGTTGGTAAACACCGACTTGGGGTCAACGAGGCTGCCCGTAGCCCACGTTACCATACGGCCACCGATGTGCAAATTTACGTCATAATTGGCAAATTCCAAGAGAAACTCCTCGTTGCCCGAATGTTGGATGTCGTCCCAGCCGTAGAGGTCGTCATAGACGGCTACTTGCGGATACCAATACGGCACAAACCACGAATTATTGTAATACCTGCCGCCACGGTGATGCGTCTCGGCGGCTATCTTATTGCGCCATTTGACGCGGAGAGTTACCTTGTCGCCGGGCATTAGACTTTGCGAGAGTTTCACGACGAGTTTGGTGTCGGAAGTTTGATAGTTCGCAGAATTTTCCTCAGTGCCATCCACAATAGAAACTTCCACGATTTCCATACCTTCGTCGGTGATGTCGTCGGGGTCGCAATTGCGATGGCGCGAGATGCCTTTCTTGTAGATGTTGCGGTAGAGATTGAATACCACTTGGAAGAGGCCTCGCCCGGGCATATTATAATGGAAGGTAACAGTCTCGTCGCCCTCCAACATCTGCGTATCGGGGTCAAATGATGCGTCTATCTTGTACTCGGCAAAATTGTTTTTGTAATTCTTGCCGGGCTTGCCGGTATTGGTGCGCGTGCCTTTGAGCGACACGGCCTCCTCAAACTCCGAGCTTCTGTACTGAGCGTCAGATTTGGCGGGCATCAGGAGCATCGCCATTATCGCCACCAACAATATCGTAATTGTTTTTCTCATAATGTGTATAATTGATCGTTAATGATTGCGGTTGCAAAAATAACAAAAAAGGTGTGCAGTTGTAGTTTTTTTTGGAAAAAATAAATGATTAGCGAAAAAAATCCACACATTTTATTTTGCCGTATGTTAAAAATGTCTTAAATTGCGGCACTAATTTTTATCACAACTTAATTCTTAACCAATTATGCAAGACATATCATCATTACTATGGATAGTGCCGGTGTCATCGGTCATCGCACTATTGTTTGCCTGGCTATTCTACAAGAAGATGATGGCGGCAAACGAGGGCAACCCACGCATGGTGGAGATTGCTGGTTATGTCCGCGAGGGCGCGATGGCGTACCTTGCGCGGCAGTACAAAGTAGTTATCAAAGTGTTCATCGTCCTTGCGGTGCTGTTGCTCGTATTGGCGTATATGGGCGTGCAAAACCCATTTGTGCCGATAGCGTTCCTGACGGGCGGATTTTTCAGCGGATTGTGCGGCTATCTCGGTATGAAGACCGCCACAAACGCATCTTCTCGCACGGCTCAGGGCGCGAGCGAAAGTCTCAACCGTGGTCTCCAAGTGGCATTCCGCTCCGGCGCGGTGATGGGACTGGTGGTCGTTGGATTTGGACTCTTGGACATTGCGCTGTGGTTTTTGCTATTGAAGGAGGTGATTTTCACGCCCGAAAATATGCAGAACGGACTTGAAATCTTCGGTCTCACATTCGTGCATCCCGGCACCACGGAGCATCAAAAACTCATCGAAATCACCGCCACTATGCTCACATTCGGCATGGGCGCATCCACTCAGGCACTCTTTGCACGTGTGGGCGGCGGCATCTACACCAAAGCTGCCGACGTGGGAGCCGACCTCGTGGGCAAAACCGAAGCCGGAATCCCCGAAGACGACCCCCGCAACCCCGCCACCATCGCCGACAATGTGGGCGACAATGTGGGCGACGTTGCCGGTATGGGTGCAGACCTTTACGAATCTTACTGCGGCTCGATACTCGCTACGGCGGCACTCGGCGCGGCACTCCCCGGCGTGGACGCCACGGCACAGAGCAACGCCGTCATTGCGCCGATGATTGTTGCCGCTGTGGGCATCATACTCTCCATCGCGGGCATTTTCTTGGTGCGCACCAAGGAAGGCGCAACTCAGAAAAACCTTCTCCACGCACTCTTGCTCGGCACGGGCGGCAGTTCGGCGTTCATCCTTGTAGTGATTGCTGGCATGGCGGCTTTGGGATGGATTTCGTGGGGCATATTTGGCAGCGCGGTGGCAGGTCTCGCCGCCGGCGTCATCATCGGTCAAGGCACGGAGTATTACACCTCCGACGAATACAAGCCTACCAAAGGCATTGCTAATCAGGCTCAGCAAGGCCCTGCAACCACCATCATCGACGGCATCGCGGTCGGAATGTTTTCCACGTGGTTGCCCGTTGTAACAATCGTGGCAGGCATCGTGATTGCATTTGCTTGCGCTGGCGGTTTTGAGGCTGGCGGATTTGCAAAAGGCGTTTACGGCATCGGTTTTGCCGCCGTCGGAATGTTGTCAACATTGGGCATCACCCTCGCAACCGACGCATTTGGTCCTATCGCCGACAATGCCGGTGGCAACGCCGAGATGAGCGGTCTCGACCCCGAAGTGCGCAAACGTACCGACGCCCTCGACGGCCTCGGCAACACCACTGCCGCCACGGGCAAGGGCTTTGCTATCGGTTCGGCTGCATTGACAGCAATGGCTCTCCTCGCCGCTTACATGGAAGAAATCAAAATGTGGATTGGCAAGACTCCCGAAAAACTCGCCGACTTCCTTTCCGCAACACATTTGCAAAACCTTAATGATGCCACAATGGATCATTTCATCCAATATTTCCAACTCAACATCTTCAACCCGATGTTGCTCGGCGGCGTTTTCATTGGCGCGATGATGGCGTTTGTATTTTGTGCAATGACGATGAAAGCCGTAGGACGCGCCGCCGGAAAGATGGTGGAGGAAGTTCGCCGTCAATTCCGCGAAATCAAGGGCATCCTCGATGGCAAGGCTACTCCCGAATACGCCAAGTGCGTGGAAATCAGTACCGCCGGTGCTCAGAAGGAAATGGTGATACCGTCGATAATTGCCATTGTAGTTCCCGTGGCAACAGGCTTGATACTCGGAGTTTCGGGCGTAATTGGTCTGTTGGTAGGCGGTCTGTCCGCAGGATTCACGTTGGCGGTAATGCTCAACAACGCCGGCGGCGCGTGGGACAATGCCAAGAAGTTTGTCGAAAAAGGCAACTACGGCGGCAAAGGCTCCGACACTCACAAGGCAGCGGTAATCGGCGACACCGTTGGCGACCCGTTCA
>DGIK01000161.1 GCA_002393195.1 Bacteroidales bacterium UBA3824
CACCACTCCCATACATTGCCGCTCATATCGTAGATGCCGAGTTCGTTGGGCTTTTTGGTTCCTACCTTCTGCGGGCCTTTGAGCTGCGATGAATCGTCGTACCAACATACATCAGCCGCATTAGCACTGCCGGAGAACATGGTGTTTTTTGACTTGTTGCCGCCCCTTGCCGCAAACTCCCATTCTGCCTCGGTGGGCAAGCGGTAGCCGTTTTTGGAGCGGTCGAGGTCTATGCCGCCGTCTTCATTTTCCACATAGCATTTTTGCAAGCCTTCCTTGTCGGAGAGCCAGTTGCAATAAGCCACAGCGTCGTACCACGAAATGCGCTGCATCGGCATATCGTCCACCCAGCCCCACCATGGATGCGTGGGCAACGGGTAAAATTTCTTGGTGTCGGGATGCTCTGCATACCAATCTGCATTGGGTTCGTCGGGCATCTTGTGGTCTCTCTTGCTCGAAAAATAAGAGGCTGACGCGTCATCTATAAACTGTTTGTATTCCTTTACAGTCAATTCGTACTTAGCGATGTAAAAGGACTTGACAGAAACAGCATGCACGGGCCTTTCGTCGGGGTCGCCTTTTGGGGCTACAGTACCCGCATTACCCATCTTAAACGAGCCGCCATCCACCAGCACCATGTCGGGCTTGGTCTGGGCAGACACCGCGATTGGGATGCTCAGTATCGCTGCGATTAAAATTGAAAGTCTTTTCATCTTTTTATATTTATTTTGTTTATTCCTATGATTTTTTCTTATTATAAACGCAAAATGACAAATAATGTTGTATAAATCACCTCGATTTTTCCACAACCATCCATTCCACTTGGTTGACAGAATTTTTGTAGGGCGAGATTGGGAAATCGTCGTCCATCATATCAAGGCACTTATTGAGGGCTTTGAGATAAGGCGTCTTGTCGCTTACTGCGGAGGCCGGCACATATTCGCCATTCATATAAAACCCTGGCTTGCCATATTCTACCTCACCTTCCACTACCGCCGTACCTGCGTCTTTGGAACCTACCGACATCACCACGGAGCCAATTTTTTGATTGTCGCCTGTATTTCCGTTGTCTTCATTGTCGTCAGATTCCTGATTGCTGTCAGTTTCATTGTTGTCGCCGGGGGCTTCAGGTGAAAAATTATTTTCACTCTTCGCCATCATATTTTGCCACAACGGATAATAATAGCCAAGCACCTCGTCGGAGGGGTGTTCCAATACAAGAGAATTTACCGACTTTTCGTTGCTGCTATTGCGCACGATGCCCGAATACAGCACAGCACCATGCGTGGTAATGTCGTAAGCTCCCACTACGGATACCGTAAAGCCACTGTTGCTCTTGTTGTCAAACCACAAAGCGGGAAAATCGATCATGGCCTTGATGGATACATAACCGTTGTCAAAAGATTCGGTGCGCAGATACACGTTGCGGATGTACTTTACATTGTTGTTGACGCCGATGTTAGTGAGGTACAATTCGTTGGCTGTGATGCCGCTTTCGCGTATGAACGTAAAAGACCCCCTAATGTCGGGTCCGAAAATCTTTTTGGGAAATCTTACGGCGTCAAAATCTGTCGGTGAAAAAGTCATTATGCCATATTTGAAACCATAGTCGTAAAAGACCTCCACGGCGCGCTCGCCCTTTTTGTCGATAGAGACACCCTCTGGCAGGTCAAGTATAGACAGGTGATAATTCCATGTCTTGCCTTCGTAAAAAACATCTTGTTCAAGATTCCACTGCTTGGAGCGCGAATCGTTGAAAGAGGAATACACGCCGAGATACGGTTCATAATAACTCATCCAATTGTTGCCGCCATTGGAAAAGACAGTGGCATCAATGGATCTTGTAATTATCTGCACCATTCCCTGCGACGACAAAAGGCACTGCATCAACAACTTATGAAACGCCGCATCGTCGGGGAAAATTTTAAGAGTGTCGTTGCTGAGAGTGTCGAGACCGTTAGACGGGTCGCTATTGCCGGGCAATACAATGCAATTCTTCGCCAACACTTCTGTAAGTGCATTGCCATCAGTGTTTGCTGGCAAAGAGTCTTCATCGTCCATGCTGCTGCATGCCGACAACGACAACGATGTTGTTAACAATAATATAAAAACTATTTTAGTATTTGTTAATGTCATTTCAATGTTATTTTACGTAACTTAGATGCTTATAATTATAACACGTTTAACACTCTTAACCCTATTATTAAGTACAAAAATTATGCTACAAAAAGGCATCTTCAGTATTTTGCTGCTCGTTGTGAGCAACACTTTTATGACTTTGGCTTGGTACGGACACCTTCGTCTCGCACAGATACCGAAGTATTCCAACCTGCCGCTCTATGGCGTTATACTCCTGAGCTGGCTCATCGCGCTCTTTGAGTATTGCTGCCAAGTACCCGCCAACCGCCTCGGCTTCATCGACAACGGCGGCCCGTTTTCGCTGATACAATTGAAGGTGATTCAAGAGGCGTTGTCGCTCATCGTCTTCACCATCGTATCGGGCATACTATTTGGCTCGCTCAACCTCCAATGGAACCACGCCCTCGCCTTCGTGCTACTCGTCGCAGCGGTAGGATTGGTGTTTTGGAAGTGATTTTTCAATGCATTATGCATTATGAATTATGCATTAACTTAAATATATCCTTAAACTTCAAATCCTTGCCCTGCTGCATAATGCCGTTGCGGTAGATGCGGGCGGCGGCTTTGATGACCAAGAAACCCGTGCCAACGAGTATTGCAAGACTTGCAATCACTTGCCATACAGGCACATCGCCTGCAATGATTCTCACTGGCATCAATGACGACGAGAATATTGGTATCATCGACATTACAACCGAAAATGTGGAATCGGGCGACATCGTAACGGGCGTTATCGCAATGAAAGGCAAGCTCAGGAAGATGCTCACTCCCGATACTAATTGGTTGTAATGTTGCTGTGTCTCCGCCATAGAGCCAAATGCGGCGTACAATGTCATCACCATTATAAATCCCAACACGAAATACACTGCCGCCAAAATAAAAAGTTGCGGTGTAAGGTATTCCGACAGGCTGCCGATAGACAGCTCGTCGGAATTGGTGGTGGCAATTATTGCAATCAACACCCAAACCAAAAATTGCAACAAGCCCGCACTGCCAACGCCCAAAATTTTGCCGGTGAGCAGTTGCGTGGGGTTTACGGAAGTAAGGAGTACGTCAACTATTTTGGTGGTCTTGTCTTCGAGCACCGACATACCGATGGCCTGCGCAAACATCATCACCGACATCATTATCAAAAAGGCAAACACATAACCACACATCTGCCTTTTGAACACTTCTGCGTGTACGTTGGAAGTTTCTGCCGTTTCGGGATTGTCCTCGCTCAGTTTCAACGTGTTGACGGAGGCGGGGTGGAGTATTTTTTCAATCTGTTCGCTGCTGAGGCCGCTGCGCAAAATCTCGTTGCGGCGGTTGATGTTGTACACAATGCCACTTATGGTATTGGAGACATAAAGGTCGGTATAATTGTCGGCGTAGAAATTGTAACCCGCCACGCTGTCATACTCGATGTAACCCTTAATCTTCTTCTCGAAAGTCATCGCGCGGAGGGCGTCCTTGTCGGGGCTTTCTACGATTTCCCAATTCATAGACTTGATGCTTTGTACAATCTCGGCGAAGGTGGAATCTTGGACGGCGGTGCATACGCCTACGCTGATTTTGTCTTCGGAATGGTCGGTACTTTTTTCGGCGAGGATTTTGGTAATGGCAATCATTCCTATAAACATCACCGGCACCAATATGATGCCAATGATGAATCCCTTGGTCTTGGCTGCCCGGAGAAATTCAAATTTGATGATATGTTTTATCTTGGATTTCATAGTTGGAATACTTAATTTTTAGGTTCGGATTCATTGTTGCCGGCAATGCTCACAAATATCGAATGGAGCGACGGCTCATCGACTTTGAAACTGCTGATTGCGCAACCGTTTTGGAAGGCTTTGTTGACAATCTCAACGATGAGGGCATTGATGTCCGTGCCTTTTTGGAAGGCGATGTTGAGAGAATTGCCCCGCTCGCTCACATCCACAACGGCGGGAATGCCTTTCAGGAAATTATGGTCGCCGGTGATGTCCAAAGTGAGCGTATCGCTGCCAAATTCGCGGCGGATGTCGTGGATGGTGCCGTCGAGGATTTTTTTGCCGTGATTGAGCATAATGATGTGGTCGCAGATGATTTCGGCGGTCTCCATCACGTGTGTAGAAAATAGGATGATGCGCCCCTGCTCCTTCATCTCCTTGATGACGGCGAGGAGTTGGTCGCTGCTCACGGGGTCGAGACCCGAAAAAGGTTCGTCCAAAAATAGGATATTTGGCGAGTGCATCACAGCCGAAATAAACTGTATCTTCTGCGACATCCCCTTGGAAAGTGCCTCCACCTTCTTGTCCTTCCATTCCGAAAGCCCAAACCGACTGAGCCAATGGTCTATCTGACGCTCGCAGTCGTCCTTTGTCATACCTTTGAGCGCACCGAGGTAATGCAGCATTTCGCTTACTTTCTGCTTTTTATATAGTCCGCGTTCTTCGGGGAGATAGCCGATTTGGTCGCTGTCTTCGTCGCTGTAAGGCTTGCCGTTGATGAGGATTTCGCCGCTGTCGGGTTGCAGGATGTTCATAATCATCCTGATGGTGGTCGATTTGCCCGCGCCATTAGGACCGATGATGCCAATTATCTTGCCCTCCTCGGCTGTGAAAGAGAGGTCATCGACAGCACGGAAGTCGCCATAATTTTTGGTGATGTGATTCAGTTGTAGCATAAATAAATCTCTGATTAGTGTTAATCACTTTTCAGGGACAAATGTACAAAAGATTCGCAAGGTACGCAAGAAAATTTTACAATCCGCAAAAAATATAGCAATCCGTCTAAATCGCATTGTGCAACAATGCAGCGGAATGGCGCAGCATACGGATAAACTCTTTGGCGGATTCTTTGAGGTAGGCGTCCTTCAATGTATGGATGCAACCAACCATCACGTTGCCCGGCTCGTCGATTTTTACCGCCTTGACGCCCTGTTCGTTGACGACGGTGCTCTCGCTCAATACCGTGGCAAACTGCGTATTGCGTATCAAGCGGAAAAGCATGTGGATGTTGTTGATTTCCACCTTGATATGAAACGAATAATCCTTGCCCGCCACAATATCCTCAAAGGCGTTGCGGGCTTGAAGCCCACGCGACGGCAATGCAAGGTTGTAACGGCTTAATTCTGAAAGCGTTACCGACTTTTTGTCTGCCAAAGGATGGTATTCGTTGACTATGGCGGCGAGATGGCTGTTGAATAGGATTTGGCTGTCGATGCTTGGATTGGTGTCCGATGGTCTGAAAGCAAGCGCAATGTCGAGATTGTGTTTCAGGAGTTCGTCGATGAGCCGCGACATGTGGGTGTACATCACGTTGATTTTGATGCCGGGATACATCTTGAAAAAATCGAGCATCGTCTCGCTCACCACGCTGCTAAAAGAATATGTAACGCCAATATTAAGTTCGCCAGTCTTCATATCCTTCAGGTCGATGAGTTGCTGCTTGCACTCCTGCGAATTGTTGACGGTCTTTATGGCGAGGGGCAGCAACAATCGTCCCGCCTCGGTGAGCAACACTTGACGGCTGCTGCGCTCAAAAAGAGGCTGCTCCAATTCTTGTTCCAAGCGCATAATCTGCTGAGCAATTGCGCTTTGCGTTACAAAAAGTTCCTTAGCCGCAGCCGAAAAATTGAGAGTTTCGGCTACTTTGATAAAGTATTTGAGTTGTCTGAGTTCCATTACAATGTTTTTACGCCGCAAAATTACACAAAAATCTCTACACGACAAAAAAACAATCATTAGTAAAACTTATAGTTGCACTTGCTTTTTTGCAATATCCAACAATTAGAAAAAAACGTGCAAAACCTTTGTCCACGCCCTGCGCATTGGCTAATTTTGCAGTGTAAAAAGAAACAGAATGTTTAACAATTAAAAAACAAAAAGATTATGAACTATTATTTGGATTTCAACTGGTTTGGAGTAGCCGCAGAGGTGGCAGCAGCATTTTTGCTTATCAAGTGGGCAATTCATCACGCCTACCATCACGGCAACAAAAGATAAATAACTTGTAAATTTTTTCCATTAGGGAGGGTCTAAAAAAACAGGCTCTCCCTTTTTTTGAGAAAGCCTGAGTTTATGACGTTCTGCATTGAACAATGATTACTCATTTTCCAATTCTTCCTTATACTCAGCATATTTTTCAAACACATAATCTCTTGCGGAACTCAACGCTTTGATGTTGCGATAGAATGTGTGTTACAATGCTGTGATTTCGTCTGGTGTAAGATTGGTGAGTAGAACGATTTTGTCGATGGGAAGCCCCATTGACTTGGCGGAGCGGGCGGTGGCAATGGCTTGCTGTTTTGCCCCTTCTACAAGACCCTCGGCGCGTCCCTCGGCAAGGCCTTCTGCGTGTCCCTCCGCGCGACCTTCGGCACGTCCTTTGTCGGTGGCCTCCACAATAGAATCGTGTTCAGCCTTCAAATTGAGGATGCAATCGTTGTATGCATACAACTCAGCCTCAGTCATTGCGGAACGTTCCACAATCTCCAACGCCTGCTTGATGTCGGGATTGGCCAACATATCCTCCTCCACATATTGGGTGGTCTCGTCGATTTCTGTGAGAAATTTTAGCCAAAGATCCTTCAATGCACGACTACCTTTATCGACGGGTTTGTATTTTTTGAGTTCAACGAATATCAACGACAAATCGTGGCGGCGGTCGTCGGGATGATTCTTGTTGGTGATGTAAAATTCCTGAATGTAACCGTTGTCGCCCTCATAATCGAAGGCTTTGTCGTTGACGATGGCGAGCGCATAGACGTCCTTCAAATTATCGAATGGATTGCCCATCGCAAGTTGCTGTGAGTACATAGCCGTTGCGTTGTACAATGTCCGTTGAAAAAACTCATTGTTCCAATAATTCTGCATCTCTACGATGAAGCCGCGTCCGTAATTGTCCTTGCACCTGACATCAACAATGGAATTTTTCTTGGCGGGGTTTTCTGGCACGGTTTCGTTGGTGATATACTCGACGCTCACTATCGTCATACCTTCCGGCAACGGCAACAACGCATTGAGCAGGCTCATCACAAGGTTGGAATGTAGCCCGAAGACCTTCTTGAATGTAAGGTCAATTTTTGGATTGAGATACTTTGACATAACGCTATGCTTTTTTACGATTGACACTGCAAAGGTAAAATGTTTTTTTACAAAAACAAAGGTGACGGAATTATTTTTTTCCTTTCTTTGCTTTACATTTTCCTCGCATCAACTGTATTATTAGCGAAAAACAATAGGAAATGACACGAAGCGAAATAGAAACATTGTTCAAGACTTACTACACAAAAATGTACCGCGTGGCGCGGGCTATCATCTACGACGAGGACGCGGCGAAAGATGTGGTGAGCGACGTGTTTGCAACGATTATCAACAATCAGACTGTGCTACAAGCCGATACGGAGGAGCATTACCTGATGTCGAGCGTGCGCAACCGCTGCCTGAACATTATCGCTCACAAAAAAATAAAAGAAAAGTTAGTACACCTATATACCGACAAAGATTGTCTTACAGTCCGCGGTTCGGAAGGCGGCAATTCGATTGACCAACAGTTGCAATATCAGGAACTTATGCGTTATATCGAAAACAATTTGCCGCCAATGGACCGCAATATTTTCAGGCTGCGGTATTTGCAGGAAATGACTTTTGACGAAATAGCTAAAACCTTGTGTATCAGCCGTCAATCAATACACACTCATTTGAAACAGACAATTGAGAAAATAAGAGCATTTTTCACATCTAACACATAATAATTATGATGACCGAAAAACAACGTATAGACGACCTCCTCGAATTGCAGGAGAATCCCGAAAGGATGACCGAACAAGAGTTGCAACAATTGATGGAAGACAAAGAAATGCGCCTTCTGATAGAGCAACTTGCCTTTGCGAAACGTGCTTTCGCTAACCAAGAGGCGGCATCTGAAAC
Organism: Bacteroidales bacterium UBA3824; assembly: GCA_002393195.1. Classification (GTDB taxonomy): domain Bacteria; phylum Bacteroidota; class Bacteroidia; order Bacteroidales; family UBA3824; genus UBA3824. The sequence continues at coordinate 8,037 of DGIK01000161.1, forward strand.
GCCGTCGGTGGATGCCGAGTGGGACAAATTCGCCGACAAATACGCCAACGAACTTTCCAAACTCGACCATCAACCCAAACAGGCAAAAGTGGTGTTGTTCCCCGTGTTGTGCAAAATTGCGGCGGTATTTGTCGGCATTGTCCTCATATCGGGAATCGCCTTTGCAGCAATACATTACGTGCAAAATTATGCAGAGGACCATCAGAGCGTCAGCCCCGAACAGGATATAATTAACACTCCGAAAAAACAATCCACTCCAACGGAAAACAATACAGAAATTCCGGTTACAAAACGCATTTTTGACAACGTTCCGCTTGAAGAAATACTCGCGGAAATAGCTGTTGCCTACAATGCCGAAGTAGAATTTCAGGACGACGCCAAACGCACGTTGCGCCTTCATTTCGTATGGAAAAGCGAGGACAATCTCATTCGCGTTGTGGAAAAACTCAATACTTTCAACGCCATCAATATCACAATCAAAAACAACAAAATCATTGTAAAATGAAACGTGTAAGTATCTTGTTATCAATGATAATCATCACCATTGACACCCTATACGCGCAACACATCAGCATCACTTTCGACGACACGAATCTCAGCGAGGCTCTACGGATAATCAACGGCAAACAATCGGAATACGCAATCAATTTTCTATATGACGACCTCGAAGATTTCAGGATTTCAACCACAATCAACCGCAAATCTGTGCCGGAAGCAATTAGTCAGATGATTGCGTTTTATCCGATAAGGATGACCGTCAACGACGACAACGAAATCTATGTGGAGTGTATCCAAAAATCGAGTTGCAAACTTACGGGATTAATCATTGACGAAAACAACCTGCCGATAGCGTACGCCAATGTTGCGTTGTTGTCGGTCGGCGATTCAACGCTGACGGCGGGCGGCATCAGTAACGAAAGCGGACATTTTGCGATTCCATATTCGGGCGGCGAAGTGGTCGTGAAAATTTCGTTCATCGGCTACAAAACACTTTTTCAATTGACGGACGACAACGATTTGGGCACTGTACGCCTTGTGCCTGAGATAGTTGTTATAGACGGCGTAGTGATAACGGGCAGGCGCGATGTCATCAAAAACGAAACCGACCGCCTTCAATATATTGTGTCGGCAGATAAATTTGCCAATGGATTGACAGCCAAAGAATTGGCGCGGCGAGTGCCGATGCTTACAGTTTCGGAAAACAACGTGAGCATTGTCGGCAAAAGTGCGACACATTTTCTATTGGACGGACGATTGCTGCCCGACGAAATGGCGACGTCAAAACTTATCACCCTGAAATCCGAAGACATAGAGCGCATTGAAGTAATCACCATTCCACCCGCGAAATTCAAAGCCGAGGCAAACGCCGGATATGTCAACATCGTCCTCCGCAAAGACCAAACGTTAGGGCTGCGGGGCGATTTGACGGAAGCCGTATATTTCAAAGAACACATAAACAGCAACTTAACGTCGTCGTTGAACTACGCAACACGGAAATTAGACTTGTCGTTTTCGGGCGGGATGAGCAACACAAAAGGCAGCAACGACCACACTCAGACCACAGTTTTCAAGACCCACGAACGCCTCTCCGAATACGTCAGGAAGTTTGATTGGGGAATCTATAACGCAAATATTTTGGCAAAATATCAGTTGACCGACCGTTCAAATTTTGGACTTTTGGGTGCGCTGTCCACGAGCCGCATCCGAATCAATCAGCACGACGTAACACGCGAAAAAAATATAGAAACCATCACCGATATGACCTCGCCCAAACCCGACAATTACAACCTTTCCGCCGAATTGTTTTATGACCTAATGCTTGATTCAACGGGCAAAATGATGTCGCTGACATACGATTATCTCAATAATTACGCTTGTCAGGACGAGCGGTTGACATCTGAAAATCAAAACATAACGACGACAGGCGCGTGTCGTTATCGCATCGACGGTTGGAAGGTGGATTTTGGATTGCCGTTTTCGTCGATTTTCATAGAGACGGGTCTGCATTACACCCAAATCAGCAACAATTCCGATGTAAATATTATGAAAAGTCAAGACGATAATTTGTCAAATGAATACGACTATACCGAACAGACGGCGGCGGCATACGTATCGGCCTGGCGGCAATTGTCAAAGAAAATTTCTATAAAAGCGGGACTTCGCATAGAAAAAACTTGGACTTCGGGGCGGCAGGTTTCCATCGACGAATCCAATAGCGACAATTACATTTACCTATTTCCGTCGATTCATTTCGGATGGCAAGCAACGGACAAAATACATCTTGGCTCGGCGTATTCCAAAGGCATTTCAAGACCTGATTTTCAGAATCTTAACCCGTTCCGTTATTATATGACGCCCAACAATTATTTTGCAGGCAATCCATATCTGACGCCCGGAGCCACCGACAATCTTGAAATCAATTTCAACAACGGTCGCGGCTTGTATGCCGTCATTTACGAAAGTCATCAAAAAGATGCGCAAGGCACCACGACATCGTTTTCGTCAGACGGCGTTCAATGCACAACGATTGAAAACTGTTTTTCGTCGGACAAGGCGGGGCTTTACGTTTCGTGGCAGAAAAATATATTCGATTGGTGGAGCATCAATTTGGGCGGCGAAGTCTTTTATTCTCAATGCGTTACAACAGGTCAATCAACCTCGATGAAAAACCTTTATCTATGGAGCGGGAAATCAGAAAACGGCACAGACTTTTTCTTGAACCACAATCACACACTTGTTTTAAGCGTCAATTACACCCATTATTTTCCGTATGTTGAAATGAACACCAAGCAAAAAAGTTTGGTCTTGTTTTATTCGCGACTTCGATATTCCGCCTTCAACAACCATCTTCGCCTGAGCCTTAATGTCAGCGACCCGTTTCGTCAAAACATCACCCGCACAGAAAGTCATTACGCCGATTATTCGGTCTATGCATCCAACTACGTCCACCCCCACAGCGTTTCGCTCGCCGCGTCGTGGTCATTCGGCGGCGACAAGGTACGGAGGTTTTACCGTCAGAGCAAGAACACCGAGGCAAAGAGGGCGGGGATGAGGTAAGGGAGGAATTATTAAAACCATACATCAAATACACAAACAGATAGCCCTCACGGACTACCCTTAGCGATGACGCGCCTTTGGCGCTACGAATAGCACCAAAGGTGCGTCATCATCAAGGATAGTCCGTGAGGGCTATCAATATGATACCAATATGATATCACATTTTTATCGTATTGCTGTCAATCAATTACAACCTGTAACCTTCCAAATCTTCCGGCTTGCCGTTTGCCACGTACTCAAAACGCTGTTTGTTGTCGGCGTAAGCGAGTTGGAGGAAGTTGTTGGCAACGGGGAGGAACTTGGCGTCGCGGAGGCTGTCGGTGAGCAAGAGGTAGGAAATGATGATATTGCCTGCCATCTCCACGAGGGCGCGTGCTTGGAAGTCGAGGTAATCCTGATCCTTGGGCGCGGTGGCGAGTTCCACAGCCTTCTTGTAATCCTCGGTCATAGCGAGGAGTTTTGCCTTTTGGGCGGCAAGGTTAGCGGCATCGGCGAGTACGGCATCGTATTCTGCCATCTTCTCGGCAAATACGCCTGTTGTAACAGCCTTGATGGACGCTACAACCTGCAACTGCGATGTGCCTTCGTAGATCGTGGTGATACGTGCGTCGCGAACCATACGCTCAATCGGGAAATCCTTCATAAAGCCCGAACCGCCGTGAATCTGCAACGAATCGTAGGTGATTTGGTTGCACCATTCGGAGGAGAACAACTTCAAGAGCGGCGTGTAAGCGTCAGCCATCTTCTTGTAGTATTTGAGTTCCTTGCGCTCTTCGGGAGTGAGGGTGCGCTCCTTCTGAATCTCTTGGAGGATTTTGCTCATATCAACGAAACGTGCTGTTTCGTACAACAACGAACGCATACCCTTCACCTTGGCGTTCATATTGCCAAGGAGCTGATATACAGCCGGGAACTTGATGATGGGTTTCTTGAATTGTTCGCGCTCCTGTGCATACTTGTAAGCCTCGCGGTAGGCCGCCTCTGCAATGCCGACCGACTGTCCGCCCACGCCAAGACGCGCACCGTACATCAAGGACATCACATATTTAATAAGACCCATCTTGCGGTCGCCTACGAGACGTGCGGGAGCGTCCTTGTAAACCATTTCGCAGGTCGGCGAACCGTGGATACCGAGTTTGTTTTCCACGCGGCGAACCACTTCGCAATTCTTGTCCTTGTCATAGACAAAGAGCGACAGACCGCGACCGTCGGTTGTGCCTTCCTCGCTGCGGGCGAGTACGAGCTGGATGTCGGCATCGCCATTGGTGATGAACCTCTTGACACCATTCAAGTACCACTGACCATTCTCGTCCTGACGTGCTTTGAGCTGGACGCTCTGGAGGTCGGAACCAGCGTCCGGCTCGGTGAGCACCATCGAGAGAGTTGCGCCGTTGCAAGCCTTGGGCAAGTATTCAGCCTTCAATTCGTCGGATGCAAACTCCGCCAATGTCTCGGCGCAGTCCTGCAAGCCCCAAAAGTTGGCAAAACCGCCATCGCCACGCGACACCATTTCGCCAACCATGATGTAAGGCACGTTGCCAAAATTGAGACCGCCGTACTTGCGCTCCATTGTCATACCCCAACAAGAAGCCTTGCGCAGAGCCTCGTAATCTTCGGCGGCGTAAGGATTGTATTTGAGGTGGTCGTTTTCGATAGAATGGCCTTGGAGGTCGTTCTGTTCGGCGTTGGGGGCGATAACGTCGGCGCAAATTTCGCCGGCGAGTTCCATCACCTTCTCGTAACTGTCGATGGCGTCCTCGTAGTTTTTGGGCGCGTAGTCGTATTTTTCATAGTCTGAATAATTCCTCTCGCGGAGTTCGATGATGCGCTTCATCAACGGATGGTTGAGGTGGAATTTCAGATCCTCATTGTCATTATAGAAATTTGCCATGATTATTTCGAATTAGCCTTGTAAGATTTAATGATTTTGGGAAGCACTTCCGCCACGTCGCCGGTGATTACGTAATCGGCGATTGAATTGATGGGCGCGTTTTCGTCGGTGTTGATGGAGACGATGATGGCCGATTCCTGCATACCAGCGCGGTGCTGCACCTGACCCGAAATGCCACAAGCGATGTAGAGTTTGGGACGAACGGTAACGCCGGTCTGACCAATCTGACGCTCATGCTCGGTGAATCCAGCATCGACGGCTGCACGCGATGCTCCCACTTCGCCGCCGAGGAGGTCAGCGAGTTCGTGGAGAAGGCGGAAATTGTCCTTGCTGCCCACGCCGTAGCCGCCGGCAACGATTACCGGTGCGGATTTGAGGTTGATTTTGGATTTTTCGATTTCGCGGCTGATGATTTTCACCACGAAGTCAACGTCGGAGAGCGACTTCTTGAAGTCAAACGGCTTGATTTCGCCCTTGTAGTTGGCATCGTAAACCTCCTTCTTCATCACGCCTTCGCGGACGGTAGCCATCTGAGGACGTGCGTGGAGGTTTACGATTGTGGCGATGATGTTGCCGCCAAATGCCGGACGAATCTGCAACAAGAGGTTCTTGTAAGGGGTCTCGGTGGTAACGAGTTCGCCGGTTTCGGGATTCTTGGTAACTTTTTTCTCCAAATAATCGCCGATTTGGAGGCTCGTACAGTCGGCTGTAAGACCGCATTTCAAAGCCGAAGCCACGCGGGGAGCCAAGTCCCTGCCCACAGACGACGCGCCAAAGAGGATGATCTGCGGCTGCTCCTGACGGATGATGTCGCAAACAATCTTCTGATGCGGAATTGTCTGATACGGAGCGAGTTTGGCATCGTCGCAAACGTGGATTACGTCAACGCCATACTTGAAAATCTGCTCGCCAATGTTGGAGATGTTCTTGTCGATTGCAATGGCCTCCAACTTGCATCCGAGTTCGTTGGCAAGTTTTCGACCCTTGGTGAGGAGTTCGAGGCTCACGTCAGCAACAACGCTGTCCTCAATCTCGCAATATACGAATAAATTGTTCATGTTCAATTTGATGATTTTATGAGGAAAGATTTGTTGAGAGCACTCCTCTATCCTAAAATGTGGTTATCAATAATATCCTTTACAAATTCGTTGATGTCAGCGTCGGAACCGGTGAGTTTTTTGGATTCCTTGGCTGTCAACACCACCGACTGAATCTCCTTGACGAAAGTCGGGCTGCCTGCCTTGCCGGTGCGGTTGGCGTCGATATTCACGTCGTCTGCGCCCCAAGTGGTGATGTTGAGGTAAGGACGAGCCTCGTAGAGAGCCTTGTCGGCGTTGGCGGCTTCGATTTCCATTGCGGTCATTGCGTTCTTAAACTTCATCACGCGCTTAGCATTGCGCGAGCGGCAGGGAGCGGCTGAGCCAGTTACCGTTATGAGTACCGGGAATGGCGCGTTGACGGTCTCCACACCGTGCTCCAAGCGGCGGCGGATGGTGATGTCTTTTTCGTTGATGTCAACTATTTCCTCGGCGTAAGTTACCTGCGGAATTTCGAGTTTTTCGGCAGCCTGCGGGCCTACCTGAGCGGTGTCGCCGTCGATAGCCTGACGACCGCACATCACGATGTCGTAGTTGCCTATCGTCTTGATAGCCTGAGCGATGGCGTAACTTGTGGCGAGAGTGTCAGAACCGCCGAGTTTGCGGTCGGTGAGGAGGATGCCGTTGTCAGCACCCCTGAAAATAGCCTCCCTGATGACGTCCGCCGCCTTGGGCAGACCCATCGACAATACGGTGATTGTAGTCTCGGGGAATTGATCCTTGATTCTCAACGCCTGTTCGAGCGCGTTGAGATCCTCAGGATTGAAGATAGCCGGCAGGGCGGCACGGTTCATAGTACCGTCCTCCTTCATAGCATCCTTGCCAACATTATGAGTGTCAGGCACTTGCTTTGCCAATACAATGATTTTGAATCCCTTTTTCATTTATATTAGAATTACGTTAAAGTTTTTCAATAATTTGAGAGCGTAAAGATAAAAATAATTTCGGATAGAAAAAAATAAAAAAACGCAGTGCCTTAAAACAAGCACTGCGTTTGATTCTTTTCCTTTACGTATTTATGGGTCGCTACGCGAGAAATCTGACAAATTTTTACAAATCAAACAAATATCTATTTGTACAATTATTTTATGATTTGTAAGATTTCTGTCCGTCAGGACACTCACAAATATCAACACATTTTACTCTTCGCGCACATAATTGGGGCTGCGCACGGGGCGGATAGTGAGTCCGAGGTTGCGGGTGCGAAGTGCTACATCCGTGTCATTCTGGCTAAACGTGAAGCACTGGGCTTTGTTAGATGCCTTGTCGCTGAGAGTGCACGACCAATAGTAGCCGTTGGTGCTTACAAGAGCCTTCGACCTGTTGGAAAAGAAGCCAGCAGCCGGCATAAACAATTTGCTGCCGTTTTTGCCAGTGATTTCGATGATGTTTTTGCCATTGCGAACAGTCCACTTCCAGGTACATTCCTTTTTGAGTTCTTCAAATTGTTCCTTAGTCGGCATACACCAACCATCGCCCCACCTTTGGGAGGCTACGTCGTCAGCAGTCTCCAATGTTGCCAACGTGTCGGTATATTTGCCACTGCCGAGAGCCGCCTGAGCACAATATTTGATAAACTTGGTAGCGTCGCCACCTTTTACATACTTGTAGGTTTTCCAGCTGTACTCAGATTTGTAATCGACCTCGCCCCAGGCAAAATAGTCGCCACTATCTTCGGGCACAGACGCACCAATGTTGGTAAAAGCCCAGAGCGTACCCGACGGAAGACCAAGGTCCACCTGCAAATGCTCCTTCTCCCTCTCGTCTTCTTGTGCCCACATTACCGTAGCAATGAGCATGAAGACAACTATCAAATTTAATTTCTTCATTTGTTCAATTATCATTAATTTGTTTTACGTATCACTATTGTAACGAAACAAATACCGTGCATATTATATGATTTTTTTGTTTTTTCTCACAAAAAAAGAACTCGATAGCAAATCAGACACCGAATTGGGCAAGATTATGGAGGGATTATCTAAAAAATAACAAGTTTTAATAAATTTTTACACAGAAAAATTTGTCAACTACATTTTTAATTTTTACATTTGGGCGATAATAATTACAAGTTTGCGTTAACTTGTAAAAGTTATATAATTTACATTAGTTTATAAAACCACAAAGCCGACTGAAAAATGAAAAAGAAAATCACAATCGCGCTGCTTGCGACAACATCGGCGGTGTTGGTATTTGCATTATCATCATGCGAAGTAAAACCGGCAGACACGTCCAACAACCCATGCTTTTGGGCAAAACACGTGAAGGACTCAGTAATCAATGCCGAAACCAACGCAACTCTGTAACATTGCACGACACTATCTAACCTACTTCGAGGAAGGCTGTCAAACAAAACGACAGCCTTTTTTTTAACAAATTTATAAAAATAATCCCCAATGTTTAACCGCGTCCAAATATTGTTAAACCGCGTTAAGAAATTTTTTTAATAAGAAAACACTGTATAATTTTGCAATTGAAAACAAGAAACAGAAACAAATGTGTTCAACAATCTAAATAAACAAAAACCATGAAAGATAATATGAACATCAAGACAATGGCAATCATGCTCGCCCTCGGACTTGCCGGCGGCATGGCAGGCTACGCGCTCACGGGCGCCATCAGCAACAAGACAGACAAAAACGACGCACAGGCAATAAGCCAAGACACCGGCGCACATGCTCAGTTTGCGTCCAATATGCCCACATACTTCACATCGGCAACTCCAACGGAGTTTACCACGGCGGCAGAGAAATGCATCGACGGCGTGGTGCACGTAAAGACAATGTACCAACAGCAAAGCAGCAATCAAGGATACACCGACCTGTTCCAATACTTCTTTGGCATTCCTGACCAACCGATGCAGATGCAGCCGCAACAGGCATCTGGCTCAGGCGTCATCATCAGCAAAGACGGCTATATAGTCACCAACAACCACGTAATTGAAAACTCAACATCAATCGAGGTAGTGCTCAACGACCGCCGCACCTACGAGGCTACACTCATAGGCCGCGACCCGCAGACCGACCTCGCGCTCCTCAAGATAGACGCCGACAATCTCACCGTAATCCCATTCGGCGACAGCGACAACCTCAAAGTAGGCGAATGGGTAATGGCTATAGGCAATCCCTTCAACCTGACCTCCACCGTAACATCGGGCATCGTGAGCGCAAAGGCGCGCAACCTCAACATCCTCGAACGCAAGGGCGCGATAGAATCGTTCATACAGACCGATGCGGCTGTCAACCCCGGCAACTCGGGCGGCGCGTTAGTGAATACCGACGGCCAATTGGTAGGCATCAACACCGCCATCTACTCTCAGACAGGCAATTTTGCTGGCTACGCATTTGCAGTGCCCACAAGCATCGTCAAGAAGGTAATCTCCGACCTTATGGAATTTGGCACGGTACAGAGGGCTATGCTCGGCGTTATGATTTCTGACATCACCCCCGAAATTGCAAAGGAAAACAATCTCGACAAAATCAACGGCGTATATGTGGAGGGTGTTAACGACAATTCTGCCGCAGCCGACGCTGGCATCGAGAAGGGCGACATCATCCTCGCCATCAACGACAAAAACACCAACACAATCGCCGAACTCCAAGAGTCGGTATCTCAATTCCGTCCGGGCAACACTGCCACAGTCAAGTATTCACGCAACGGCGACATCCGCACAGCGCAGGTTACATTCAAGAATCAGGACAACAATACCAATGTAACCACACGCAAGGCAATGGACTTGCTCGGCGCATCATTTGAGCCACTCTCGAAGGAAGAACTCGAAAACTACGACCTCCGTTACGGTGTACAAGTTACCGACCTCCAATCGGGCAAACTGATGAGCGCAGGAGTCCGCAAGGGATTCATCATCACAAGCATCAACAACACTCCCATCAAAACCACCGACGATATTGAAAAAATCATCAACAACGCCAAAGGCGGCGTATATATCGAAGGCGAATATCCCAACGGCAGACCCGGATACTACGCATTTGGAATGAAATAATGTAACGAATTGTTTTTAATATGAAATACCGGCGTTATAGATTGCTGCTATAACGCCGGTATTTTTTTGTGTATTCTATTACCGTGGGTTCTCACCCACGTCTATTATAACGTGAGTTCGACGAAAATATTAAAAAAATAATCGTCTTAAAATTAGGAAATTAGCGATATATTTAGTAACTTTAAAGTGTTAAAAAAAAAGTTAAACCAAATAATATCGCTAATATTTACCGAGAATAAAGTTAGTGAAATTTTCTGTATGGCGGATGATTTTTGTAATTTTTTTGATGCAAAAATGAAAAAATATATTCTGCCCAAGGCTACAAAAAGGAACTACCATCGAGACGGTACGCTCTCTAAGGCGGAAGTGATGGTAATCATCATCTTGTTTCATAGTTCGGGATATCGTTGCCTGAAACATTTCTATCTGGAACATGTGTCAAAGCACCTGCGCCACTTGTTTCCAAAGCTTGTGTCGTACAACCGTTTCGTGGAACTTGAAAAAGAAGTCGCCATACCGCTTGCCATCTTCATCAAGAACGTACTGCTGGGTAAGTGTACAGGCATCAGTTTCGTTGACAGTACGCCGCTGAGGGTCTGCAAAAACCAACGCATCCACATGCACAAGGTTTTCAAGGGCGTTGCGCAGAGGGGAAAATGCTCCATGGGCTGGTTCTTCGGATTCAAACTGCATCTGATATGCAATGAGAAGGGCGAGCTGCTCAACTTCATGATCACGCCTGGTGATGTCGACGACCGCAAGCCTCTTATAGAGACTATCAACGACGAACTAAAAAACATCGCGCAAGTGGAACACTCACGACATCGGTCTTTAAACAACTTCATGGTCAACATGTTTGGAGGCATTGCTGCTTATTGCTTTTTCCCGAAGAAACCATGCATTACATGTGAAAGATATTATGACAATCAATTAACTTTGTTCTAATTTCGTCGAACTCACGTTAGTTACTATGTCTGCGGTGCATTCGGCGAAAACGATTATTTCTATAAAATCTGGGGTGTAGACGAAACTTTCGCCACGACAGACGAAAATGGCAATTATACATTATGCGTACCCAAGTTTTGGTCTGGTACTGTCAACGTTTTTATCAACAACAATAAAACAAATTCTCTGACATTCGACCGTGTGATAAATGATTTGACAAGACAAGATTTCAGGTAGAGACGCAAAATAATGCACACTTTTTTTTATACCTTAATTCCGCAGCACTTTAGTATAAGTGCCTGATTATGTTCTTAGTCCTGTGAATCCATCTTCGACTTTATTATTTCAATATTATCCCAGACAGTCTGTGTACTTGGATGGTCTTTGCCAAACATGTTTTCAAAAATAACCAAAGCCTTGGTATAATACTCCAAAGCCTTCGGATAATCACCTTGGCTGTCATAGACAGCTCCTATGTTGTTGTAAGATGTGGCTGTATCAGGATGCTCCTGCCC
>DGIK01000092.1 GCA_002393195.1 Bacteroidales bacterium UBA3824
TCACCCCAAAAAACTTAAACGGCGTTGGCGGCACAATGAATATTTACGGAATGACAGTCAACCACGAAGCCAACAGTTTTTTGGATTACGCCAAGGCAATGAAAAATGAAGAAACCGTTACCGAGACAACGTGGAAAATTCTCTGAGCGTAAAATCTTTTTGCTCAAAAAAATCTCTGAGCGTAAAATCTTTTTACTCAAAAAATACTCTGAGCGTAAAATTTTTTTGCCCGAAATCACCTCTGAGCGTAAAATTTGAATTAATAAACCACAAAAAAATCCTCCGCGCACATACTTGCACACGGAGGATTTTTATTTTACATAATGTTGATTATGACGGCTCGATTACGCCAAACGCTGACGTATTGCCTTCGACGCCTCTTCGTAGCCGGGCTTGTCGAGGAGGGCAAACATGTTTTTCTTGTATGCCTCAACACCGGGCTGATTGAACGGATTGACACCTAAAATGTAACCACTGATGCCACACGCCTTCTCAAAGAAGTAAATCAATTGGCCGAGGTAGTATTCGTTGAGTTTGGGAATCTCGATGCGAATCTGCGGAACGCCGCCGTCGAGGTGTGCGAGTTGAGTGCCGAGTTCTGCCTGTTTGTTGACGAAATCAACACGCTTTCCGGCGAGGAAATTGAGTTGGTCGAGGTTCTGAGCGTCAGACGGAATCTCAACCTTGCGGTCGGGTTCGGCGATTGACAACACAGTTTCGTACATCAGGCGAACACCTTCCTGAATGTATTGACCCATAGAATGGAGGTCTGACGTGAAATCCACCGACGCCGGGAAAATGCCCTTGCCGTCCTTGCCTTCGGATTCGCCGTAGAGTTGCTTCCACCACTCGGAGAAATAGTGGAGTTTCGGGTGGAAATTGACGAGGATTTCAGTGGAGAATTTCTTGTACAAAAGATTGCGGACAACGGCGTAATGAGCGGCGACATTCTCATCGAAACTCTTGCCCTTCTGCGTCATTTCCTCAACCCTGTACGCGCCTTGCAACAATTGACGTACATCGAAACCAGCCACAGCAATCGGGAACAGTCCCACGGGAGTCAATACCGAGAACCTGCCGCCAACTGTGTCGCCAATTACAAATGTCTTGTAACCCTCTGAATTAGCGAGAGTTCTCAAAGCGCCGCGCTTTTTGTCGGTGATGGCAACAATGCGGTCGGCGGCTTCCTTCTTGCCATATTTTTCTTCGATTTTGGCTTTGAGGAGACGGAATGCAATGGCGGGTTCGGTCGTTGTGCCCGACTTTGAAATCACGCACAATGCATACGACTTGTCGGCGATTGCGTCCATAAGTTCGGCGATGTAGTCCTCGCCAATGTTTTGACCGGCAAAGAGGATGAGCGGGCTGCCCTTCTTGGGACACATCTGCGCAAATGAATTGCTCAATGCCTCGATGACAGCCTTTGCGCCGAGGTAACTGCCGCCAATGCCGATGACAACGAGCACGTCAATCTTCTCGCGGAGTTCTGCCGCCTTCTTCTCGATTTCAGAAAGTTCCTCTTCGGAGATGATGTTTTTTACGTCCACCCAACCGAGGAAATCGTTGCCGGGGAGGGTTTTGTCATAAAGGGCGGCGTTTGATTCCAACGCTTTGCCCTGCAAGGCCTTGTAGTCGTTTTCAGAAACGAAACCAAACGCCTTTGAAATGTCAAGTGTTAAGTCTTTCATTACAGTTATTTTGTTAATCAATGTTGTCCATACTAATACGACCCCAAATATAACAACATTTTTCCAAACGCCAACAAAAAAACAATGAAAACTCCATAAAAAAATCCGGCAACGTTTGCAAAAGCGCATAAAAGGCTTCCAGACTTTGGGCACATCAAAAAATTAATTAACATAATAATAAATATCTCGACCATCTGACACAAAAAATGCCGCAGGGCGATTTTATGGAAAAATCGGCTCTGCGGCACTGAAAAGATTGTCTGATGGTTTACAAAACTGCAATGTGGATTACTTCACGTCCTTAACGAGACGGACAGCCTTGTAGTAATAATCACCCCTCTGCCTGCCTGTGCAGTCGCTTGTTCCTTTGGCATAGATGGTGTTGTGCTGGAAATACATTTGTTTTCCGTCTGCTGTCCAGTAGTAGCCATAAACAGGGGTTTCATTGTTGGAGTACCACCTTGTGAACGGAATGAACACCGCACCAGCGTTTTCCATCTTAGCCCAGTCTGCAACGGAGTAGGCATTGAGTTTAGTGAGGTCGGCTTCGCGTGGCATCTTATTGATTTTTATATCACCGCCAACATTTTTAGCGGTGTCGGCAAGCGACGCGAATTTTGCACCTTCGGGCAACTTCCAATCGTCAGGCAAGAGGATAATTCCTTGTGAATTATCAACCATACCGTATGCCAGAAGGGAGAGAGCATTGGCGCGTTTTTGCAATAGGAATACCCACTCCTCCGATGTCAGTGTGCGCCACGGGTCATTGCCGCCATTGACGATTTTGTTGGTGCCCCAGTCGGTGAAGGTTGATTCGGGTTTGAGACTTTCGATTCTCGGATTGTCGCCAGTACCCCAACTGAACATATCAAGGACTTCTGCCTTTTCATACGTGTCAGAGCCATAACCTTTGTCGCCAAGCACAACGTCCCACTGATGGTCTGCGAATTTGCAGGTCTTGGTCGCCTTTTCATACTGGAAGTTTCCGCTCGAAAACTTCACTTTCTGTGTCTCGCTTACCGAAAACACACCGTTGATTGTGCCTTCCTCCTTGCTGCTGCAACTTGCAAGTAGCACACTTGCGCACAATGCGCCAAATAGAATTTTTTTCATTGCTATTATACTTATTGTTTACAACTTTTTTTACTTCACCATCTTGTTGTCAGGCTTCTGTGCGCCGTAGCCATTCACCTTGCCAAAGAGATCCTTTGCCTTCTCCCACGGATATTTGTTGCAATACATCGTGGGGCGTACAATCTCTGTGCCCTGCTGGTTGAGACCAAATGCGCGGTTCACCTGATTGGCGGCGGAATTGGCGTTGTAGGACTGTGAAGCCATGATTTGGAGGCTGAGGAAGCCTTTGAGGTAACTCTGGTCGATGGCGTCCACAAATGCCGATTCAGAAGACGGCAATTCCTTGTTGCCTTCATATTTAGGACCAATCTGCTCTGCCTCCTCGATGCGGTCGGCGGATACAGAAATTGAAGCGACGCCTGCCGAAGCAATTTCGAGGTCGCGTTTGTTGGCGAAGAAATAGTTGTTGTACAGGTTGCTCTGTTTGAGAGCCTCCATTTGCTTGTTGGTTTCATAATAAACACGCTCCACACCACAGTTGCTGCTGCAACCGAAAATGTTGTTGTGGACGTCGATTGTGCGGATGCCATTCATGAAGCGGAAGCCCTGTCCCATTTCGTCCAAAACCTTGGTGCGTGTCCACGAGAAGAGGACGGTGTTGTGGTGGAAATCCAACGAAACCTTGTCGATGTCCGCATCCCTCACGTTGCCTTTGATTTGGCATGATGCGTAACGGCAGGCGATGAAGATGTTGTTATAAACCTCCACATGCCCCTTGCCGACGAGGGCGGCGATGCCGTAGTCGCGGCAGTTGACAAAAATGCAGTTTGCAATCTTGACGTTGCCCTCTACATCCATGTGCAGCGCGTACTGGTCACCATTGTGGTAGCCTTCCTTGGCGCATGTTGGGGATTCGCCGAGGCCGATGAAACGACCGGTCAAAACGCCGTCATTCGGAGTTGAGGTAACGGGGTCGTTCACATTCTTGACGCAGTAGAGATTGTTTTCGCCAAGGTCAAACACGAAGCCGTCGATTACCACGTCGCCGTCCGGTCCTGTGTAGCCGTATGCCCTACGCGCATTCCAGTTGAATAGCGGCGCGATAAACTTCTGCTCCTTTGGCTGGAATTTGGTGACGTGCTTGATGACGTCGCGCTCCGAGAAGTCGGTGGAATATCCGCCGTAGAGGCTGAGGTATTTGCCACGCTCCGTGGATGAGTTTCCGAAACGTCCGATTTCTATGTAGCCACGGTCGAGGTTGCCGAGGTAGTTGCCCTCAGCTACAAGGATAACGTCGTTGTCCTGCGCGAGGTCGATGGCTTTCTGGAGGTCTTTAAGAGGTGTTGACGGAGATTTGCCGTCGTTGCGTGCGCCGCCGGTCGTGACGCTCACATAGTAGGTCGTTCCCTTTGCGGAGTTAGGACGAGCCGAATTTGAAGAGGACGGCTGTGCATTCTGCTGTGTGGAGCTCGAAGAAGAGCTGCTGCTTGAAGATGAGGTGCTGCCCGAATTGCCATTCACAGCGTTTGTAGCGGCTTCCTTAGCCTTGTTGAGAAGGTTTTTGCCGAACTGCGCGTTTGCGTCTCCCGCCGTGGCGAGCATCATCGCCGCTGAGGTCAAAATCGTAAAGATTCTTTTCATGTTCAGATTTATTTAATTGGTTTGTTATATTAATGTCAGTCTTAAAAAATCTTCAATCATAAAACGCATGAAAATACTCATATATTGTTGCATAAAAAAACGGGCAACGAATAATCACTGCCCGTTTTTTTATGATTTTTTTTTTCAGATTGCTCCCTTACTCCAATGAGTAAGCCAAGTCGCCGTCATCATCAATGAACAGCGTCAATGTGGTGTAGCGGCCGAATGTAATGCCCTGGAACTCAACATAGCCATCCTCCTCGTCAGGATTTACGAAGAAACGGATGTCCCATGCTGCGTTCTTGTTTGTTACTGTGACCCTTACAGCGTCGCCGTTGTCCAAGGTCTCGTCGCCCATGATGTCTTCCCATTCGTCATCTTCGGATGCCGACATCATCACGCCATAGAAATCGATGCCGCTCTGGTTTACAAGCCTGATTGTGCCTTGCTGAGCGTAACTTGCTGCACTGCAAATGAATACCAATGCAAGTGCCATGAAAAATTTTTTAATCATGTTATAAAGGGTTTAGATTTATGAAAAATGTTCATGGCAAAAGTAATGTTTTTTCAGACATGAAACATTAAATCTTTTTTTAAAAAACATTAAAAATTTGTTAAGACGCGGATTTGAGCCCCTCATTTCAAAAATGTTTTCATACATTTGTGCAAAATATCTACCAACCATTCACATATAATCAATGACTAAACAAGACCTAAGAATCATATACATGGGCACGCCCGACTTCGCTGTAAGCCCATTGAAAGCATTAATAGACAACGGATTCAACATCGTAGCCGTCGCTACCGGCGCAGACAAGCCGCAGGGACGCGGCAGAAAAATAATCCCGACTCCCGTCAAGGAATTTGCCGTGGAGCAGGGAATCCCCGTCCTGCAACCCGAAAAACTCAAAGATCCAGCCTTTGTAGAGCAATTGCGCTCTTATAAAGCCGACCTTCAAATTGTGGTGGCGTTCAGGATGCTGCCAGAAATCGTATGGGCGATGCCGAAGCTCGGCACTTTCAATCTCCACGCCGCGCTCCTGCCACAATACCGTGGCGCAGCTCCAATCAATTGGGCTGTCATCAACGGCGAGACCATGACCGGCGTTACAACATTTTTCATCGACAAGGACATCGACACAGGCCGCATAATGCTGCAACGCGAAGTGCCAATCACGGACTCCGACAATTGCGGCACAATACACGACAAACTCATGGAAACCGGCAGCGCACTCGTTGTGGAGACCGTTGACCGCCTCATCGCCAACGACATGAAGCCCATCGAGCAAGAAAGCCTCATCAAGCCGGGCACCGTCCTGAAACCCGCGCCAAAGATATTCAAGGAAGACTGCCGCCTCGATTTCAACAACGACGCCACAACCATCCGCAACCTCATCCGAGGCCTCAGCCCCTACCCCGCCGCCTTCACCACAATCAAGGTAAAAGGCAAAGAAATGTCGCTGAAAGTGTTTGCCGCCAACGTCGAAACCACCGACAACCACCCCGCACCAGGCTCATTGGAGACCGACAATAAGAATTTTTTAAAGATTTCTTGTCAAAATGGATGGCTCTATCTCACTGACGTACAGTTAGAAGGCAAAAAAAGAATGAAAATTGTTGAATTTTTGCGCGGAATAAATTTGGAGAATTAAAAAATTGTTTTTATCTTTGCAGCGCAATTGAGGGAAACGCCCTCCGCTGCAAAGATATTTGACGGTCCCATCTTCTAACGGTTAGGAAACAAGATTCTCAATCTTGGAATTGGAGTTCGATTCTCCATGGGACTACGATTTTTTTTTGGATAGTTAAATATTGTGTTGATTGGTCCCATCTTCTAACGGTTAGGAAACAAGATTCTCAATCTTGGAATTGGAGTTCGATTCTCCATGGGACTACAAAAAAGCACCGCTCGAAACTTAGTTTTGAGCGGTGCTTTTTTGTGCAAAAATTTGGATTTTTTTCCAGTGGAGAGTTGGAGACTATGCGAGCCGGAGATGGAATTGGGGCGGATTTTGTGTATTTGCAAACAACCGCCCGAAAGAAAAACCTCTGGGCGGTTGTCAGTCGTGAAGTGAGTGCTACAACAAAATCTTATTTAACATAACAATCGATATTCTGAATTGTACTTAACATAACAATAAATATTAAGTGCCGTATTTAACATAACTTGAAATATCGCATTGTTAGGGAAGTAAATTCGCACTTAATATCTCTTCACCAAATTGCAGCAGTAGTTGACCTCGATGAGTGTCGCAGAATTGCCCTTGCCAAAGCTGCCGGCGAGCAAGACCACCTTGTCGTCAATCTCCGCAAACTGCTTGTTCAAGACGAATGACACGGAGCTCTGGATGAAATCGTCGGCGGAACGGTTGAGCCTTACGCTGTGAGCCACAACGCCATACGAAAGCGCAAGTTCGCGAACTACGTTTTCATTGTAACACATGGCGTAAATAGGCTTTGCGCCACGGTAGGCGGCGAGATTGCGGATGGTGGTGCCGGAGAACGAATCGGCGATGATGCAACGTGCGTCCAATTCCACGGAGGCATGGACGGCGTTTTTGCAGAGAAACTCGCTTATCTCGCTCTTTACGTGTACAGGATGGGTGTTTTCCTTGAGTTTTTCCTTGATAGCCTCCACTTCGATAGCGATTTTGCTCATGGTCTTGACAGCTTCCACGGGGTATTGTCCCGAAGCTGTCTCGCCCGAAAGCATCACAGCATCCGCGCCATCGTAGATTGCATTGGCAACGTCCGAAACCTCGGCACGTGTCGGACGGGGATTATTAATCATCGTGTGGAGCATCTGTGTAGCCACAATTACGGGCTTCAGATGGTCGATTGCCTTCTTATTGAGCTCCTTCTGAATCGCCGGAATGCGCTCTGCCTCAATCTCGATGCCAAGGTCGCCACGGGCTATCATAATGCCGTATGCGTGGTCGAGGATTTCGTCGATATTGTCCACACCCTGCTGATTTTCAATCTTTGCGATGATCTTTATCTTAGATTTTGCCTCGTCGAGAATTTGCTGTATGCAAATCACATCTTCTTTGCATCGTACAAACGAATGTGCGATGAATGTTATGTCCTCCTCGATGGCGAGCTGGATGAATTTTTTGTCTTTTTCGCTCAATGACGGCAACTTGATAGGCACGCCCGGCACATTCACCGATTTGCGCGACTTCACAACGCCCGAATTGAGCACTTTGCATTTGAGACCGTTTTCATCGCGATCCACAGTCTCAAAAGCAATGTCGCCATCGTCGATGAGGATTCGTTTGCCAAAGGGAACGTCGTTTTCAAAACCGATGCGGTTGACGTAGATATGACCGTCGCCGCACTCCTTGTCGAGGCTTCCGGCAAAATACACGGTGTCGCCCTCGTTGACAGCAAATCCGTCGCCCGCCTGCGTGGTGCGTATTTCTGGACCCTTGGTGTCGATGAGTATCGCAATCGAATTGGATACACTCCTGATGTTGGCTATCATCTGCCGCGTCGCGTCAAAATCGGCGTGGGCGGTATTGATGCGGGCCACATTCATGCCGGCATCATAGAGGCTGCGGATAAAATCCACATCACAGCGGCGGTCTGAAATCGTCGCAACAATCTTCGTAAGTTTCTGAACTTTCATATTGTTTTTACAAATAATTATTTCCTATTTATCTCATATCGCCAATCACATTGACAGCCTCGGAGATGTACAAATCCTTCTCCAATGCCTCAAACCAAGTGGTGAACTTTTTGGTCTTGATGGTGTCGCCTGCTACGGCAGCCTTGTCGATGGCGAGGAAGGAGGACGTTACGCCGGTCTTTTCGTCGCCAATCTTGCCTATCCTTTCGGATTCGTCTTGAATCTCCTTCTGATGCTTCCTGTACGCCTCGAGATTGAGCGGGTACGACGACTCGTCGCTGCGAACCTTGAGACGGCGTGCGTTGTCGTCTATCTGCTTGAACACCGGATTGCTGGCTATGCGGGCGCGGCTTGCATTTACGACCTTTTTCTTGTCGTATGGGTGCATCCAAAGTTGGTACGAAGCATTGGGAATCTCGTCGAATGGGAGCGCGTTGTGCGACTCCTTCTCCCCTACATTCATGTATGCGTATGAATCGGGCAGCACAATGTCGGGTATTACGCCCTTGAGCTGCGTGGTGCCGCCGTTGATGCGGTAGAATTTTTGGATTGTGAGCTTGATTGCCCCAAGCGGCTTTATCGACTGGTTGCCCTGCACATAGCGGTCGAAGTCGATGACGCTCTGCACCGTTCCCTTGCCAAACGACGACTGGCTGCCCATAATGATGGCACGGTCGTAATCCTGCAATGCCGCCGCGAGAATCTCCGATGCCGACGCACTGAAATTGTTGACCATCACCACCATCGGGCCTTTGTAAGATATTTCGGGGTCGGGGTCGTCGTAGTGGCGGATTGCGCCGTCGCGGGTCTTCACCTGCACTATCGGGCCGTTGCCAATGAACAATCCCGACATATCCACAACGTCGCTCAGGCTGCCGCCGCCATTGTTGCGGAGGTCGAGCACAACGCCGTCCACGTGTTCGCCCGCGAGTTTTTCGAGCTCCTTCTTCACGTCCTTGCTGCAGAAGCGTCCGGTCTTGTCGTTGAAGTCGGCGTAGAATTTGGGCAGGTAGATGTAGCCCACACGGGTCTTGCCGTCTTTGGATGTCAATATCGACGATTTGGCGTATGTCTCCTCGATGATTACCACATCACGCTCTATCGGTATTATCTTGATGGTGCCGTCTATCTTCTTGACAGTGAGTTTTACGATGGTGCCCTTCTTGCCACGGATGAGTTTTACGGCGTCGTCGAGCTCCATATTGGAGATGTCCACAGGCTCGGCATCGCCCTGCCCCACCTTTAATATAATGTCGTTGACCTGCAACTCGCCCTGCCTCCAACTTGCGCTGCCCGGTATGATGTCCGTTACCTTGGTCTGACCGTTGCGGTTTTGGAGGGTTGCGCCAATGCCCTCAAACTTGCCCGACATCGAAATATCGAAGTTGGTCTTCTCCTCCGGCGGAAAATACTCGGAGTGTGGGTCGCAGGCGGCTATTATCGAATTGAGAAACATCGACATCCAATCTACGTCCTTGATGCCTGCAAGGCGTTTCATCCATGCGTCGTAGCTCTCCTTTACCCTCTTTACCGCATTGGCCTGGATGGTGTCCATCGTCTTTACTTTATAAGAGGTGTCCTTGTCCTTGATGGCCTTCTCCTGCGCCGTGAGTTCGTCAGATATTTTTTCGAGTACGGCGAGTTTGGTTATCTTGCGCCAATTGTCGCGGAGAGCGGCATCATCTACGGCGTAGTCGGCAGAATCGGGATTGGTCTGTATAAACTCATTCACGGAAAAATCGAATGAGCCGCTTATCGCCTCCCTGTAATACTCCGCAGCCTGCTCCTGACGCTTCTTAATGATTTCGGTGGCTATATTGTAGAGATTAAATTCGGCGTTCTTGATTTCGTCATCGATTGCATAGCGGTACTTGGACAGAAGCTCCACGTCCGATTTCAGGAGAAACCTCTTGGAATAATCGAGCTTCGACAGGTATTCGTCAAAGACCTTCGACGAAAACTTGTCGTCAAACACAATACGTTCGTAATGCGCCGCTTCGAGCGACTGCTTGATGACGGTGAGTATCACCTTGTCACGGTTGTCTGTCTTGATAATGAATGGCTTGAAAGCCATAAACATCAAGGCTAACACCAAGAAGATGGTGCTGATTCTGATAATTGTCTTCATTATATTTTTACGTTTGTTGTCAATGGGTTCCAAATTTGTGTCCATCGTAATACAGGTTATAATTAATGATGACACAAAGATACACAAAAAGTAATTGCAAACACCACAAAGACAAACTTTTTTTCAACAAAAAAAGCCTCACACCTTTCGGCATGAGACCCGACTAAAAACCCAAAAGTGATCCGGGAGCGATTCGAACGCTCGACCCACAGCTTAGAAGGCTGT
>DGIK01000165.1 GCA_002393195.1 Bacteroidales bacterium UBA3824
GATACGGCCGATACGCTCTTTCTTGCCCTTGTTGGAGTTTTCGAGAGTCATACCGGGTTTGATGACGCCCTGGAATACGCGGGTGAATACCTGCTGACCTACGAAGGGGTCGTTGATGAGTTTGAATGCCAAAGCCGCAACGGGTGCGTTTTCGGTCGGTTTTACGATGATAGTCTTGCTCTCGTCGTCGGGATCCTTGCCGTGAACATCGGGAAGGTCGAGCGGGGAGGGGAGGTAGTCAACTACGGCGTCAAGCACGAAGTGGATACCTTTGTTCTTATAGGACGAACCGCAGAATACGGGGGTGAACAGCAAGTTGATGGTAGCCTTGCGGACTGCCTTCTTGATTTCCTCTACCGTGATGGTCTCAGGATCGCTGAAATACTTCTCCATGAGCGACTCGTCAACCTCTGCTACCTTCTCCAAGAGAATGTCGCGGCACTGCTTGTACTCGTCTTCGTACTCGGCGGGACGGGGAATTTCCTCGTACTCCTTGTCAACAAACTTGTAGCACTTGCCGGTTACGACGTCGATTACGGCGTAGAACTCGTCTTCCGAGCCACAGGGAACTTCCATCTTGACGGGCTTAGCGTCGAGGATGTCGTTCATCTGCTTTACAACGGAATCGAAGTCTGCACCCGAGCGGTCCATCTTGTTGACGTAAGCAACGCGGGGTACGCGGTACTTCTCAGCCTGATTCCATACGGTTTCGCTCTGAGGCTCAACACCGCCCACTGCACAGAATACGGAAACCAAACCATCGACAACGCGCATAGAACGCTCCACCTCCATCGTGAAATCCACGTGGCCGGGGGTGTCGATAAGGTTGAGGTCGTATCCTTTCCAATGTGCGGAGATAGCGGCACTCTGAATGGTGATGCCGCGCTCTTGTTCCTGTTTCATAAAGTCCATCGTGGCTGCGCCATCGTGTACTTCACCAATCTTGCGGTTTACTCCGGTGTAGAAAAGAATACGCTCCGAGGTGGTAGTCTTACCGGCATCGATGTGCGCGGCTATACCGAAGTTCCTAAGTTTCTCTAATTGCATTTGTTAAGTGTTGATAATTATTATAATATTGCTTTGATAATTTGGGCGCAAAGATAAGCAAAAATTTTCATTCACCGCACATTTTTTGGCGATTTTTTTTGAAGTTAACACACCTTTAATATATATGTACAATCAATGCAAATATAATGCGCTGATTGATAGTGTGTTGCATTAAAATCAAAAAAAATAAACAAAATTTATGACACAAAAATTTGCACATCTTGCAAAAAAACAGTATTTTTGCGGCGTACTTCCAATGCGGATGTGGCGTAATTGGTAGCCGCGTAAGACTTAGGATCTTATGCTTTCGAGCGTGGGGGTTCGAGTCCCTTCATCCGTACAAGTATAAGGCCGCTTACACTTTGAGGTTGTAGTGGTCTTATTTTTTTAATATACAGTATTAATATTTCAAATGGAAATCACTCAGAACAACATTGATGCGCTTAACGCCACAATAAAGATTACTCTCGCCAAGGCCGACTACGAGGCTCAGGTGAATGATTCGTTGAAGAAGATTAGAAGAAACGCCAACGTCCGTGGATTCCGTCCCGGACAGGCTCCTATGGGTATGATTAGGAGGCAGTACCTCCACCCCGTGATGGCGGAGGAGGTCAACAAGGTGCTCTCAAAGGCACTCTTCGACTACCTCAAAGACAACAAAGTCGATTATCTCGGCGAGCCGTTGCCCTCCACAAGGGAGAAGACCGAAGTGGATTTCGAGAAGGATGACGACTTCACATTCTATTTTGACCTCGCCCTCGCGCCCAAGTTTGATGTGGCTCTCGACAACAGCCTCTCACTCACCCAGTACGTCATCAAACCTTCCGACGAGGACATCAACCGTGCTATGGACAGCTACCGCAACGCTGCCGGCAAGCACGAGCCGAGGGAGGCATCCGACGAAGAGTCGTTGCTCAAAGGCGAAGTATATCAGGTGAAGGAAGACGGCACTCGCAACGACGAAGGCCTCTCCAACAAGACCTCAATGCTCGTAAGCCGCATCGAAAACGCCGACCAGAAGGCTAAGTTTGTGGGCAAGAAGGCTGGCGACGAAATCCAGTTTGACCTCAAAGAAGTCTTCAAGGAGGCTGAGGCCAAGGCTATGCTCGGCAACAAGATGCTCGACTTCAATACCGTGAATCCCAATTTCGCATTCAAAATCGACGAAATCTCCAACTTCGTCAAGGGCGAACTCACACAGGAAGTTTACGACAAGTTCTTCGGCGAGGACAAGGTTCACAACGAGGACGAACTCCGCGCAGAAATCTACCGTCAGTTTGAAGAATCCTACGCTCACGAGAGCGATTACAAGGTGTTCATCGACGCAAAAGACGCGCTCACCAAAGCCGCCAACTTCGATGTGCCGTTGGAGTTTATGAAGCGTTGGATGCTCAACCTCGAACAATACAAGGATTGGGACGAGGCCAAACTCAACGAAAACTTCCCCAACCTCGAAGGCGACATCAAGTGGAACCTCATCGAAAACAAACTCGTAAAAGACAACAACATCGAAGTTTCTGCCGACGAGGAACTCGACCAGGCCAAGAAGTTGGTGATGGCAGAATTTGCACGCTACGGTGTACACCCATCGCAGATACCTGCCGACGCTCTCGACAATATCTCCAAGGAACGCCTTGCCAAGAATCAGGATCGCAACATGATTCGCAACCAGGTAACCAACGAAAAGCTCACCGCCCTCATCAAGGAAAAGGCAACCCTCACACAACAGGAAATTTCCTACGAGGACTTCGGCAAACTCTTTGAGTAGTGCCGTAGAATGTAGGCGGTTCGCCTGCCAAATCATTGATACTAAAAAAAACAAGGGGGTATTCCGTCGGCAGGGGTGTATGCCTTCACCGTTGGGATACTCTTTTGTTGTTTTTTTATAATAAAAACTAATACTATGCACGTCATCACAGACCACAACGAATTCAGGAAATACGCTGTCCATCACCGTGGAATCAACAGCAATACATTCGACCAGTATGCGGGCGAGATTACCAACATGACACGTTCCGTCATCGAGGAGCGCGATATGCCGTTCCGCGAGGTTGACGTATTCTCGCGTCTCATCGCCGACCGCATCATCTTCGTGGGTACAGAACTCAGCCACGAGGTAGCCAACATCATTCAGGCGCAACTCCTCTTCCTCGAATCTTCCGACCCGTCCAAGGACATCCAGATATACATCAATACACCCGGCGGCAGCGTATATGGCGGCCTTGGTGTCTATGACACTATGCAGTACATCTCCTGCAAAATCTCCACCATCTGCACCGGCATCGCGGCGTCGCTTGGAGCGGTGATTCTTGCTGCGGGTGCCACGGGCAAGCGTTACGCGCTCAAGCATTCCCGCATAATGCTCCACCAGCCTTCGGGATACACCGGCGGTCAGGCTTCCGACATCGACATCGCCGTAAAGGAAGTGCTCCGTACCAAACAAGATCTCTACGAAATCCTTTCGTACCACACCGGCCAGACCGTCCAGCAAATCGAAAAGGACGCTCAGCGCGATTTTTGGATGAGTAGCGAAGAAGCCAAGGAATACGGTCTCATCGACCAAGTGATATTCCGCGAGAAGAAGTAATTGTGTATTAACGATTAATCTATTATCGAAATGAAAAAATTCAACGAAGACGACGAACCCGAATTCGCCTCCTTCTTTAGCAAGATAGCCAACGGCAAGTTTTCCGAGAAGTTTCTCGAAAAACGCAGCATTTTCCTTTGGGGCGAGGTGAGCGACGAATCCGCCGAATACATCATCAACCGCCTTCTCTACCTCGAAATGGAAAAGCCGGGCGAGCCTATCACGATGTACATCAGTAGTCCGGGCGGCTCGGTGACGTCGGGTATGGCAATCCTCGACACGATGAAGCTCATCTCGAGCCCCGTCCGCACGGTCTGCATCGGACTGTGCGCATCGATGGCATCGCTCTTGCTCTCTGCTGGCGAGAAGGGCAGCCGTGAAATCTTTGAGCACGGCGAGGTGATGATACACCAGCCCCTCATCGGCGGCTATTTCCAGGACAAGGCGTCCAACCTCGAGATCCACGCCAAAAACATCCTCAAGACCAAGCGCATCACCGCCGAAATCCTCGCCGCAAACTGTGGCAAGGACGTAGAGACCGTGATGGCGGACATTGAAAACGACCATTGGCTCGATGCAAAACAATCTCTCGAATACGGCATCGTGGACAAGATTAGCCAGAAACTTTCGTTCTAAGAATATTTTGACGGCTGCAATGTCCTGCATTGCGGCTGTCATTTTATATAATGTGTGATGCTTTTTCGCTTTTTTGCATTTTTCCTGAAAATATGACAGCCAAATATTTTCTGTTGTTGACATTGTTGTCCGTATTGTTATTTTCGTGCGGCAAGGATGGTAGTGATGGCGAGACGATTGACAACCAGCCGTCAGTGTCTGAAAATCAATCTGATACCGGCAATCAAAACCAGTCGGATGCCGACAACCCAAACCACTCTGACCCAGACCAGCCGTCAGAGCCAGCCGAGACAACAATTGATTTGTCAAAATATCCGGTGTTCAATCAAAAATCTTTTATTTTTGACGGAATACCAGACAAGTACAATACAGGCAGCGAAGAGTCAACGTCTTATTTTAGGCTTGACGAAACCGGATATGCCGGCGAATTGTATGTGCTTGCAAAGTGGAACGACAATAATGTCAAGTATTACGAAATACATTCATATACAAGTAATTACACGGATTTGCCAGATGAAATTACAATCAGAGATTATGACTTTTCGGACGGAAGGATGAGTGTGGTCTGCCCCGACAGATACCTTTCCAAAAAGAAGGTTAATTTCGTAAACTGCAAGCTCAAAGAATTTTATAATGGCAATCCTTACGAGGAAAACCAAATGTATTTCAGTTTTGACCATTGTACGTTCACAGGGAAGGTCGGCGAAGTAAATATCACGCTAAATCGTTGTAAAATAGGCGGATATGTTGGCGACGGAATGAACCCGACCAAAAATTTTTATTGTTACAATACTTTTGTGCATGACCTGCTGCCTACCGCCAACGTGGAGTGTCTGCATATAGACGGCGCACAGATGTACGGGCGCAAGGATTGCAACGGCGGCGAAATCAGGTTGGACAATGTGAGATTTGAATTTCCGTCTATTCATTACGATGGTTACGTGGATTATTGCAACGGTTGCATTATGTTTCAGCTTGAATTGGGCAATGTCTGCAACTGTTCTTTTGAAAACATAATCTGCAATGGTGGCGGTAAATACGCACCAATTTATATGACCAAGGGTATGCCGTCGGGAGTGTTTTTGCAGGAAAATATTTCTGTAAAAAACATCAAGGTGTCGGACAATTTCGGCAGCATTTTCCCCGTCAACAATTACGACGACCAGCTAAAAGTGGAAAATGTGGATTATTTTTCAAACTTGTATGTCAGTTCGGTTTTCGTTGACAACAACCAAAAACTGCACATTGTTTGCTCCAACGATTCTCGTTTAGACAAAACGTTGACAATCAAGACCGACAAAGGGGAATACAGTTTTGAAATCCCGCATTGTCCGAGCAATTGGGCTTTGGCTGGTGAGACAGGCAACAAGCGCAATCCTGACGAATCTCTCATAGATTCCAAAGGAAGGCCATACACCGAATACCGTTACAAAGATATGCCTTTTGACATCGACTGCACAATAGATTTGTCGTCAAAATCAATTGTTTGCTACGATGGCGACACGGAAATATTGAATCTTCAATTATAATTGGTAAAAGATTTCGTGTTTTCGTAAAAAATCCTTACCTTTGTTAACTATTTCGAGACAATTAATGTGCTTTAATATACATATCAAATCGAGCCATAAATTATTAGAATAATTTACAATGTCATCATATTTAGACGAACTCAATGACGCGCAGCGTGCAGCTGTGGAATATATAGACGGGCCTGCGCTTGTGATAGCCGGTGCGGGGTCGGGAAAGACACGTGTGCTGACATATAAAATCATGCACCTGCTCCAAAATGGCTATCAGCCGTACAACATCCTCGCAATCACCTTCACCAACAAGGCGGCGCGGGAGATGAAGGAGCGTATCGCCAAGCAAATCGGCGAACAGGACGCCGCGCAATTGTGGATGGGCACGTTCCATTCCATTTTTATGAAAATCCTCCGCCGTGAAATCAAAAGCACTGATTATCAACAAAATTTTACCATATACGACGCCACCGATTCCAAAAACGTTGTAAAGGGAATCATCAAGGACATGAACCTCGATGACAAACTTTATGACCTCCGCACGGTGTGCAGCCGCATCAGCGGTGCAAAAAACGACCTCATTTCGCCCGAACAATACGAATCTACCGAGCAATACGCCGACGATGCCAACGCCAAGCGTTACAAGATGGTGGACATCTATCGTGCGTATATGCGCAAGTGTTTGACTTCCAATGCAATGGATTTTGACGACTTGCTGTTGCAGACTCACTTGCTGTTTCAAAAACATCCCGAACTCGTCCAAAAATATTCCGACAAGTTTCGTTACATCCTCGTTGACGAGTATCAGGACACCAATTCGGTACAATATAATATAGTGAAGTCGCTCGCCTCGCTGCATCACAAATTGTTTGTGGTAGGCGACGACGCGCAGAGCATTTATGCATTTCGTGGCGCAAGGATTGAAAACATCTTAAATTTTCAACGCGACTACAAGGAGGCGAAGATTTTCAAGTTGGAACAGAATTACCGCAGCACCAAGGTCATTGTCAACGCCGCCAACAATGTCATTGCCAAGAACGCCCGACAACTCAAAAAGGAGGTCTTTTCTGAAAACGAGACCGGCGACCGCATCCGCGTACTCGAATCTGCCGCCGACATCGACGAATCCTACAAGATAGCCGCCGACATTTACAATCGTGTAGCCGACGGCGAAGAAAAATATTCTGATTTCGCGTTGCTCTACCGCAGCCATTCGCAGTCGCGAAGCCTCGAAGAGAGCCTTCACAAACGACAGATTCCATACAAAATTTTTGGTGGACTTTCGTTCTACGAGCGCAAGGAAATCAAGGATTTGATTGCCTATATGAAACTCACGCAGAACGGCAACGACGACGAGGCTTTCAAGCGCGTTGTCAATTATCCCAAACGTGGCATTGGCGATACCACAATGGACAAAATCACCGCCCTCGCCACCGCCAACAATCTCAGCATTTGGAACACGGTGGTGAGATTGCAGGAATTTGACCCCTCGATAAGCCCGCGCACCGTCAATGCCATCGGCCTTTTTATGAAGATGATAATGCAACTCAAACTCTTTTCGGAGTCCAACGACGCATACAAGGCGGCATTGCAGATAACCAACACAAGCGGCATTCTCAAAGACCTCGAAGCCGACAAATCGCCTGAGGGTCAGGGACGTGTAGAAAATGTGCAGGAACTCTTGAACGGTGTCAAGCAGTTTGTGGAGCAGCGTCAGAAGGACGGCAACACAGCCTCGCTCGGCGAGTATTTGGAGGAAGTATCGCTGATGACCGGCGACGAGGGCAACGAAGACGATACCAACAAGGTTTCCCTGATGACCATCCACGCTTCCAAGGGTTTGGAGTTCAAGAATGTATTTCTCTGTGGGGTGGAGGAGGGGCTGTTCCCGTCCCAAAAATCCGCCGAATCGAGCGTGCAATTGGAGGAGGAGCGCAGGTTGTTTTACGTGGCGGTAACTCGCGCCCAAAAACGCCTTGTGATTTCCTTTGCGCGGATGAGGTTCAAGTATGGACAACTTGCGCCCGCGCAGCCGAGCCGTTTCATCAAGGAAATCGACACAAAATATTTGGACTTTGGCGCGGGCGGCGAATCGCAGTTTGAGGCGGCGAGGGACATTCCGTATGCCGGACGTTTCCGCAAGTCTTTTGCCGAAAACGACCGCAACATCGCAGCCTCAAGGCCAATCCCAAAATTTGGCAATTTCAAGAAATACACGCCTGGCTCTGGACCCAACCGTGCGGCGCAGATAGACCCGTCGCTCCTGAAAGAAGGCACCGAAATCAAGCACAACCGTTTTGGACTCGGCAAGATTGTGGCTTTTGAGAAGACGAAGGACGACACCAAGCTCACGATAGATTTTATGAACGTCGGACGCAAAGTCCTGATGCAAAAATATGCTATTGCAGATATGCAAATTGTTAATTAACAAAGTTTTAGATATGGAATACAATACAGATAACCCACCCCTCCAATTCCCGGAATACGGACAGAATGTAAAGTTGATGATAGATTATACGGTGGCTCTCACCAATCCCATCGACCAAGAGAAGTCTGCCAACGCTATTGTGTCGGTGATGGGCATCCTCAATCCGCAGATTAGGGAAAATCCAGATTACAAGCACATCCTTTGGGATCATTTGGTGATAATGTCGGATTACAAGTTGGCTAAATATTCGCCATTCCCCGCACCCTCGCGCGACAGCCTCAATGCCAAGCCCGAAGCCGTGCCGGCGTATTTTGGCGACATGAAGTTCCCCACTTTTGGACGCATCATAGAGTACTTGATAGAAAAGGCTGTAAGCATCGACGACCCCGACCGCCGCGACAATCTCATCAAGACCATCACCAACCACATGAAGAAGACATACCTCATTTGGAACAAGGAAGACGTGAAGGACGAGGTGATTTTCAACGTGTTGGAGGAGATTTCGGAAGGCAAGTTGAGTGTTACGGACGAGGGATTGAAACTCATCGACAGTGCCGACTTTATGAAGGCTAAGTACGTCCGCAACAACCAAAACAACCGCAACAATCGCAACAATCAAAACAATCGCAACAACCAAAACCGCAGGTATTACCGTTAATATGGCTTCATACGAGATAATAGGAGGACAGCGGCTGCACGGCACTGTGACACCGCAGGGCGCAAAAAACGAGGCGTTGGAGGTGATTTGCGCCACTTTGCTCACCGACCAAAAGGTTACCATATCCAACGTCCCAGAAATCAGCGACATCATCAACCTGATTGCGCTTCTCGGCGAATTGGGTGTGGAGATTACGCATCCGCAAAAAAATACTTATACTTTTGAGGCTAAGGCCGTCAATTTCGATTATCTGAAGTCCGACGCCTTCCGCGCCAAAAGTAGCAAACTTCGTGGCTCTGTGATGATTGTGGGCCCGTTGTTGGCGCGTTTTGGCTATGCTTACCTGCCCAAGCCGGGCGGCGACAAGATTGGTCGTCGTCATTTGGACACTCACTTCATAGGCTTGAAAATGTTGGGTGCGGAGTTCAATTTTGATACCAACGAATCCTCCTACACTATCCTCGGCAACAATTTGCGCGGCACGTACATTCTTCTTGAAGAGGCGTCTGTTACCGGCACTGCCAATATCGTGATGGCGGCTGTCCTTGCAAAGGGCGAAACCACAATCTTCAACGCCGCTTGCGAGCCATACATCTGTCAACTCTGCAAAATGCTTGTTGCAATGGGTGCAGACATTCAAGGCATTGGTTCCAATCTATTGAAAATCAATGGTGTGCCAAAACTCAGCGGCACAGAACACCGTTGCCTTCCCGATATGATTGAGATTGGCAGTTTCATTGGACTTGCCGCAATGACGGGTTCTGAAATCCGCATCCAAAATGCCCGCGTTGACCAACTCGGTCTTATCCCGACGGCATTCCGCAAACTTGGCATCAAGGTTAATATTGAAGGCGACGACATCATCATTCCCGCACAAAACCGTTATGAGATAGCCTCTTACATCGACGGCTCTATACTCACGATAGCCGACGCGCCTTGGCCAGGCATTACGCCCGACTTGTTGAGCGTGCTTCTCGTCGTTGCTACTCAAGCCAAAGGCAGCGTCTTGATTCACCAAAAGATGTTTGAGAGTCGCCTGTTTTTCGTTGACAAACTCATCGACATGGGCGCACAGATAATCCTCTGCGACCCTCACCGCGCCACCGTCATTGGTCTCGACCACAAATTCCCGTTGAAACCTACCACAATGATTTCGCCCGACATCCGCGCCGGCGTTGCATTGCTCATTGCTGCCCTCTCCGCCCCCGGCAAATCCACAATCCACAACATCGAACAAATAGACCGTGGCTACGAGGATTTCGACAACAGGCTCAGGCAGTTAGGGGCGGTGATTGAGAGGAAAGGGTAACTATACCTCCCCTGTACTCGTCCTGTCATAAAATCCCGGAATCTTGTAGTCGTAATCGCTGTCCTTGGGCTCTTTTTTGGGATGGTCTTTTACGAAAATCAATCCGCAGAGAAAACCCGCCACTGCGCCCAGTGCGTGCGACTCCCACGATACGTGCGGTTGACTTGGCAATATGCCCCACACCATGCCGCCGTAGAGGATTATGACGAGTAGCGATATTGCCATCGCTCCAAATCTTTTGCTCATTATTCCGCCAAAAAACAAGAACGATGCCAACGCATATATCACGCCGCTCACGCCGATATGGTACGCCGGACGCGCAAACAGCCACACCAACAATCCTGTCATGACGTACAGCGCGGCAAATATCCTTACATAATTGCGCCTATATACGAGCGTAAGCATCGCGAGCAACACCGGAAACGCCGAAAGGTTGGATATCAAATGACTCCAATCTCCATGTATCAGCGGTCCAAAAAATATGCCTTTGAGTCCAGAAACGGTGCGTGGCAATATCCCCGCGTCCGCAAAACTCGTCATAAACAGCCGCTCCACGATGAATACGAGGAATATTATCACCGTCATCACTATCGGCAATATGAGGAATGATAGGTGTTTTTTCATGATGTTGACGTTTTTAAATAGTTGCTACATCTCCCGCAAATTTAATACAAAAAAAGAGGCTGTCCAAATTTATTTTTTGAACAGCCCCTATATTGTGTCCTAATGTAGAGACGCGATTAATCGCGTCTCTACCACAATCGCGTCTCTACAATCGCGTCCTATTGAATCATTTTATTTTGTATCTTTAAACAGCGACTGTGCCATTACGTACAAGCACCTGCGCCATGTAAGGAACTCGTGTGCAGTGCCTTCCGATACGTAGCCTTGGATGTTGTAGCCTGCGCCCTTGCAGTCGGCTTCCGATTTGCGGATGCCTTGAGGGTTTTCTTTTTCGCCACAGCCTACAAAGAGATACTTGATTTGGCTCTTGTCCTGGAAGTCGGAGGGAGCAAACTGTCCGCCGCTCAGCAAGCCAAACGATGCAAAGAGGTCAACCCTGCGGCCAGAAATCAATTTGGTGGTCATGCCGCCCATCGAGAGACCTGCCAACGCGCGGTTGTTGCGGTCGGTCTTGGTCTTGAAGTGAGAATCTACGTAAGGAATGAGTTCGTTGCAGAGCATTTCCTCAAACTCCTTGCCGGTGAATTGTCCTATCGAGCCAAATTTGAAGTCGTTGGTCAAGCCGTAAGCGTTGACGATGATGAAGGGTTTGCATTTGCCCTCGGCAATGAGGTTGTCC
>DGIK01000049.1:0-6592 GCA_002393195.1 Bacteroidales bacterium UBA3824
CCGATTCGTATAGCGTGCCGGCGTGGGCGTTGAGGACGTTGTTGAGGTCGGGCTTTTCAAAATATTTTTTCTGATAATCAGGCAATTGCAAGTACCAACGATTGAAATCCGCTTGTTCGGCGTCGCTGAGGATGTCTTTGGGAATGCCGGCGAGTTTTGCCAAATGAATCAGGTCGAGAGTTTCCTTGCCATTGTCGGCGGTCTTCCAAAGGAGATTGAGCGTATGTTGCAACACCGGCAACTGGTCGAAACCCGAAGTCAGATTGTTGATGAGAACCTCCGAAAGACGCGACGAAACGCTGCCGCCCGCCAGGAGTGCCGGTTGCTCAATTACTTGGAGGATTTCGGTGCGTTTCAGTTGCGGTACAAAAAATTGACTGTATGCAATAAATTCGGGCAAATCCCTGAATACGGTGCATTGCGAAATATAATCGCTCCTCATCGTAAATATCACATATACAGGCAATTGCTCCGATATTGAGAGCCTTACGGTCTCCAACAAAATATTGACGGCGGTGTAAGCCTCGTTGCTCGGGATGCCATTATGGAAATTTTCGTTCATCGTGAAAACTTCCTCAAACTGGTCGGCGACGATGAGGAGATTTTTGCCACGGTTTTTGTCGCCGTCGGATGCGTAGAACCCCGATTTTTTGTAGATATTAATCAATCCCGAAAAACCACATTCCAATTCGTCCAAAACTTCGTCAAACGGCACTTTCAACTGTTCTGCAAGGCTGTGGGCAAGGCTTTCGAGGGGGTTGCGCTGCGGCTTGAAGTCGCAGAAAACCCAACTATTGTATTCCGCCATAGAAAAACCAGCGCGGATATACGGAATCACGCCGGCATACACAATTGATGATTTGCCGTCGCCCGACGCACCCGTAATGAAAGCCATCTTGTTCTGTTCCAACATTTTGACAATCTGCCGGATGTGCAAATCTCGCCCTTTGAAGAAGATTGACTCTTCCTCGGTGAAGGGCCGAAGCCCGGGATATGGACAGATGCTGGTTTTCATTTTTTAAGGGTTTTGTCTAAGAATACTTTGATGTCGAGGGGGATGCGCCGCTTGTCGTTCACAGAACACTCAATGATGTTTCTCAAAACCGAAAGGTCTTCGATTTTGGCGTGGGCATTGTTGCCGACCACGAGGAGCGGTGTGCGCGAACTACTGCCGCCGCTGTCCTTCCAAATCTGACGCGCAAACGACACAGCCCAATCGCCCGCATAATTGTAATACACAACGCCGATTTTGCTTTCGGCGAGTTGCGAAAGTACAAATGAATTGTAGTCGATGCCGCTCGAAAGGCTAACGCCGAGCCGCTGCACGCTCTGAAAATCTTTGAGCATATTGCAGATTTCGAGCGCGGTGTCGTTGTCGAGTTCGTTGTAGAGGAAAAAAATGTCGGTAGGTTCGTTTTGGCGGTTTTCCAATTGCTTGACATTCATAATGTTGCGAATATCCTCAACGAAAACAATCGGCGACTGACGGTCGGAATACACAGTATTTTCCACGATGTCGCGGCGGATGCTGTTGATGTATGAATGATTATCACCAATGAAGCCCGAAGGATTCCATACAAACACCTTGAAGTCGCTGCCGCACAATTCTTTAGCCTCGCGAAATTGGACACCGGCGGGCGAATCGTAACCATCGCCGCCATCGGAATATATATCCTCGCCGCCAAGTATATGTATGCTGCAATCTGCCGCCCGCATCTTGTCCGAGACCTCAATCCCGGCGTTATGAAGCACACGCGACAACCGCTTCCTCGTTGCCGCCATGTCCGTGGACACGTCAGCGAGGAACACCTTGAACTTCCTATTGTAAAGGTTGACAAACATTTTTGCTACCCAAAACGACTTTTCAGATTCGATTTGTTAAAATTGTGCAAATATAAACCATATTTGAAAACGGCACAAATAATTATTCAATTTTTTTGGAAAAATATTGTAGGGACGCGGCGCGCCACGTCCCTACGTTGGAAATAATTAAACCAATTTACGTCCCTACGTTGGAAATAATTAAACCAATTTTTGTTTTTATCGTCAAAAAATTGTAATTTTGCACACGATAAAAATCAGACAAAAAAGAATGAGAATAATCGAAAATCAAGAGTTTGAGGGCGAGCGTCCTCTCTATCACACAGCCGACCTTTTGCTGCGCGATGTAACGATACACGCAGGCGAATCGGCACTTAAAGAAACCCGCAACATCACCGCCGAGCACTGCACATTCGAAGGCAAATATCCATTCTGGATTACCGACGGCTTCAAAGTCCGCAACTGCAAATTCACCGAAGGCGCGAGGGCTGCGCTTTGGTACTCCAACGATTTGGAGATGACCGACACCATCATCGAAGCCCCCAAGATGTTCCGCGACAGTAAACGCCTCAACCTCAAAAACGTGAAAATTCCCGAGGCGCAGGAGACATTTTGGCACTGCGACGACGTAACGCTCGACCACGTGGAAGTCGATAACGCGCCGTACATCTTCATGCACTGCAACAACGTGAAAATCAGCAACTACACCCAAAACGGCAATTACTCGTTTCAATATTGCAAAAACATCGAAATCCGCAATTCAAAAATCTATTCCAAGGACGCATTTTGGAACAGTGAAAACGTCACGGTGTATGACTCTGAAATCATCGGCGAATATCTCGCTTGGCACAGCAAAAATGTCCGCCTTGTCAATTGCTTGATTGGTGAGACACAGCCACTTTGCTACTGCGAAAACCTCATTTTGGAGAATTGCCGACTGCGCGACGATGCAGATTTGGCTTTTGAATATTCGGACGTCAACGCCACAATCAACGGCCACGTCGTCAGCATCAAAAACCCGCGCTCCGGCAGCATCAAGGTAGATTCCGTCGGCGAAATCATCCTCGACGACAATATCAAACCGCCAGCCGACTGCAAGATAACGACTACAAACGCCTGACGGCGTTTGAGGGTTTTTGAACAAAAATTAAAACGAATTTAAATAAATTAATACGAATTTTTTTCTATCCAAATTTGAAAGATTTGGTAGATTTTTTTAAGGTAATTCGTTTAAATTCGTTATAATTCGCTTAAATTTGCGTTTAAAAAAAACCGCCGCAAGGCGGCATCAAAAACAATTAATGTTGAAAGAAAATGATTTTTGACGAGAAGATAATCAGGAGGGGTTCCAATTGTTACAAATGGGACGTACAGGACAACGACGATGTAATCCCGATGTGGATTGCCGACATGGATTTTAAGACCGCGCCGCCGATAATTGAGGCGTTGCAGGAGCGCGTGGCTCACGGCGTGTTTGGCTACGTGAAGCCGCCCAAAGAATATTTTGAGGCAGTGTGCCAATGGTTTGAGAATCAGCACGGTTGGCACATCGAACCCAAAGAAATCATCTACACAATCGGCGTTGTGCCGGCGATTTCGGCAATCATCAAAGCCGTTACAATGCCCGGCGAAAAAGTCCTGATGACTACGCCGGTCTATAACTGTTTTTTTTCCTCAATCCGCAACAACGGTTGCCAAGTGGCAGCATCAACACTCAAAGCCGACCGCAACGGCCGCTATACGATTGATTTTGAGGATTTTGAAGAGCAATGCAAAGACCCGAAAACTCGTGTATTTTTGCTCTGCAACCCTCACAACCCTACATCGAGAGTTTGGACACGCGACGAACTCGCACGAATGGCGCAGATTTGCAGGGACAACGACGTTTTCATCATCTCCGACGAAATCCACTGCGAGATTATGATGCCCGGATTCCAATACATTCCGTTTGGCACGTTAGACGATTCCGTGAAAGGCAATTACGCCGTCTGCACATCGCCGTCAAAGGCGTTCAACATCGCTGGACTTCAACTCGCCAACATCATTTGCCCCTGCCCTAAGACCCGCCGCAAGATAGACCGCGCTATCAACATCAACGAAGTCTGCGACGTAAACCCATTCGGCATTGTTGCGCTGATGACCGCCTACACCGACCCGCGCTGCAAGGAATGGCTCGACAATCTCAACAATTATATCTACCAAAACTACCTGACAGCCAAGGACATATTCACCCAAAAACTCCCTTCCGCCACCATCACGCCGCTGGAAGGCACGTACCTGATGTGGGTGAATTTCCACAACCTTATCCAAAACGCCCACAACGCCGAACACGCCATGATACAAGACGCCAAAGTATGGATTAACGCCGGCACATTATACGGCGACGACGGCGAACACTGTATGAGAATCAATTTGGCGACGCAGCGTGAGAGAGTCGTTGAAGGCGTGGAGAGAGTGTGCGGATATTTTGGCGGAAAATGACAATTATTTTGAAAAGAAAGAGCAAAAAATATTTTGAATTTCAAATATAATCTGTACATTTGCGCATAACAATAACCCAACAAAAAACAAAACAATGGAACAGAAAGATCCGATATTAGAAGCGCGTCGTTACCTTGACAATGCAAAAGAAATTTTGCGAGACAAGGCTATCAAGGAAGACAACTTCTATCAAGACAGCAAATATGTGAAACTTGCAGGCCATGCCATGTGGACAGGCTGCATGATTGCGTTGGACTACGCATTGGGAATCAAGAAACAACG
The DNA here is from genome assembly GCA_002393195.1 of Bacteroidales bacterium UBA3824. Lineage (GTDB taxonomy): Bacteria > Bacteroidota > Bacteroidia > Bacteroidales > UBA3824 > UBA3824. The sequence continues at coordinate 4,585 of DGIK01000049.1, forward strand.
CGGCAAACGCAAGGACATCGACGACTACAAAGAAGCAGCTGCAAAAGTAGACAAAAAATTGCTCTCATACGTTGTATCGGGGTACAATACAATGCACCTTTTTATGGGCTACGATGGCGAGAAAAAAGTTGGCATTGCACGTGAAGGCATCGAAACTATGAACTACATCATAGATTGGTGCGAACACAGGATGCAAGGTGCGGCGGCTTAATCTGCCGCACGCATCATTTTACCATCCAAACTCTTCCTCCGCATACTCCACAAACGCCTCCGAAACCCTCTTGACGCCCGCAGGCGTGGGATAATCGCCGCTGAAATACCAATCGCCGGAGTGATTGGGGATTGCGGCGTGGAGACCATCGAGGGTTTGGAATACAATCTCAATGTCGGTTGTAACGTCTGACGGGCGGAGGAGTTCAACGATTTTGCGGCTGATGTCCTCGTCCGAAAAACCTTCGTAAATCTCCTTCACGTAGTTTTTCATCGAGGTTTTGGGCAGATTGCGTTGCGCGATGCACTTGTCGTAAACATCCTTGACTACATGGAGTTCGCCACGGTCGCGGCGGAGTTCGATGGCGGCGCGGAAGGCAATAAACTCGCTCAGATGGCTCATATCAATGCCATAATAATCAGGATAGCGAATTTGCGGCGCACTGCTTACAATTACTATTTTCTTTGGGTGCAGACGGTCGAGGATGCGGATTACGCTCTCTCGCAGCGTGGTGCCGCGCACAATGGAATCGTCGATGACAACGAGATTGTCCTCATACGGGCGTAGGCTGCCGTAGGTGATGTCATAGACATGGGCGGCGAGGTCGTTGCGCGAATTGTTTTCGGTGATGAAAGTGCGGAGCTTGATGTCCTTGATGGCAACTTTTTCGCTGCGGATATAACTATGGCAAATCTCCTCCAACTCCTCACGCGTAGGCTTGCGGTCGAGGGCGAGAATTTGCTCTATCTTCCTCTCGTGGTGGTACTTATTGAACCCCTCCAACATTCCATAATACGCCACCTCGGCGGTATTGGGAATGAAAGAAAATACAGTATTCTTGATGTCGTGGTCGATGGCTTTTAGAATGGGATTCACCAACAATTCGCCCAACGCCTTGCGCTCGCGGTAAATATCCGCATCGGAACCACGGCTAAAATAAATCCTCTCAAACGAACACGATTTTCTCTCCATCGGCGGGCGCAGATTGGCGACTGTTACCAGTCCGTCGCGGCTTATTGTAAGCGCGTCGCCGGGCATAAGCTCTTGGATGTCATCGACTTCGAGATTGAATGTGGTCTGCAATACAGGTCGTTCAGACGCCAATACAACAATCTCATCATCCTTATAATAATACGCCGGACGTATGCCCCAAGGGTCGCGCACCGCAAAAGATTCGCCGCTGCCCGTAAATCCGCACATCACATACCCGCCGTCCCAATTTTTGGACGCATCTTTGAGCATCTTGCGGATTTGGCGGTGCATATTGTCGTCGATATATTGGGTGGCGTCAACGCCAGAAAGATTGCAGCAACGCGCCTCGTCAAAGAGCCTTTCGCTCTCACAATCAAGGCGATGTCCAAGCTGTTCGAGGATGATGTAAGTGTCGGATTTAAACCTCGGATACTGACCCTCGGCTGTTATCTCGTCAAAAATATCCTCAAAATTTGCCATATTGAAATTGCCACAAATACAGAGGTTTCGCGCCCGCCAATTGTTGCGCCGCGCAAAGGGGTGCACATAGTCGAGCCCGCTCTTGCCCGTTGTGGAATAGCGAAGATGTCCGAGATAAATCTCGCCGACAAACTTTTTGTTTTTTTGGACGAAATCCACGTCGTGTTCCTGCTCCGGCGTGAGGTCGCGGAAGTTGGCATTTACGGTTTCAAAAATCTCCGTTATCGCGCCAGAGCCGAGCGCACGCTCCCTAAACATATACTCCTCACCCGGAGCGCAATCGAGTTTTAGACAGCCCACGCCCGCCGCCTCCTGACCACGGTTGTGCTGTTTCTCCATCATCAG
>DGIK01000049.1:6720-15607 GCA_002393195.1 Bacteroidales bacterium UBA3824
AGCAAGCGAATCATCGCCACGCCACATTCGTGCTTCAAAGGTTCCATAATCTGATATTAATTTCGCTGCAAAAATACCAAAATATTACGGAAGGGCGCGGTACGTGAAATGCGTAAAAAAATTATTATTACGTGTGCGAAAAATTTTTTTATCTTTGCGGTCGAAATACACAAAAAACAATATAAAAAATGACCGAATACAAAATCAACACAAAATGCGTTCAGGCGGGCTACACGCCGGGCAACGGCGAACCGCGCCAAATTCCTATCATCCAATCGACTACATTCAAATACAACACGTCGGAGGACATGGGAAAACTCTTTGACCTCGAAGCTGCGGGCTACTTCTACACCCGCCTCCAAAACCCCACAAACGACTACGTTGCAGCCAAAATCGCTGCCCTCGAAGGCGGCACGGCGGCAATGTTGACATCGTCGGGTCAAGCTGCAAACTTCTTCGCGCTCTTCAACATCTGCGAGTGCGGCAGCCACATCGTTGCGTCGTCGTCAATATACGGCGGCACATTCAACCTCATTGCAGTTACAATGGCTAAAATGGGCATCAAAACCACATTTGTAAGCCCCGACTGCACCGAGGAGGAACTCAACGCGGCATTCCAAGACAACACCCGCGCTGTCTTTGGCGAGACCATCGCCAACCCCGCGCTCACCGTCCTCGACATTGAGAAATTTGCAAAGGCGGCGCACAAGCACGGCGTACCGTTGATTGTTGACAACACCTTCCCCACCCCCGTCAACTGCCGCCCGATTGAATGGGGCGCGGACATCGTTACTCACTCCACAACCAAATATATGGACGGACACGGCGCGGCTGTCGGCGGCTGCATCGTAGATTCGGGCAAGTTTGATTGGATGGCACACGCCGACAAGTTTCCCGGACTCTGCACCCCCGACGAATCCTACCACGGCATCACCTACGCCGAGAAGTTTGGAATTGCAGGCGCATTCATCACCAAGGCAACCGCACAACTTATGCGCGACTTTGGCAGCATCCAAAGCCCGCAAAACGCCTTCCTCCTCAACCTCGGTCTCGAATCCTTGCACGTGCGTATGCCGCGCCACGTTGAAAACGGACAGGCTGTTGCAGAATTTTTGGAGAAGCATCCAAAAGTGGAGAAAGTAAGTTATTCAGGCTTGAAATCCGACAAATACTACGCCCTCGCGCAGAAATACCTGCCAAACGGCGGTTGCGGCGTGGTTTCATTCGTAATCAAGGGCGGCCGTCCCGCAGCCGAGGCGTTTATGAAAAAACTCCGCCTTGCAGCCATCGAGACTCACGTAGCCGATGCGCGTACTTGCTGCCTCAATCCCGCAACCTCCACACACCGCCAAATGACTGACGAACAACTCGAAGCCGCCGGAATCCCCGCCGGTCTCGTCCGTATGTCCTGCGGTTTGGAAGACAAGGAGGATTTGATTGCCGACATCAAGCAAGCCTTGGATTAATCTGATAATCAACACAATAGCAACAAAACGGGCGTAATCGACTAAAAAATCGTCGATTCCGCCCGTTTTCTCATCAATCTGGGCGGAATCGATTAAAAAATCGTCGATTTCGCCCATTTTCTTATCAATCTGGGCGGAATCGATTAAAAAATCATCGATTTCGCCCATTTTCTTTTGGAAGTTTCAATTATAATATGTATCTTTACGCCGTAGAAAAACAACTTAAACAAAACACGAAAATGATAGGCAGAGAATACGAAACAGGTTTGCTGAAACAATACATAAACTCCTCAAAATCAGAGTTTATTGCGATATTCGGACGACGGAGGGTTGGTAAGACATATCTTATCGACCAACTGTTTAGGAAAGATTATGCGTTTTCGTTTACGGGTGTTATCGACGGCAAAAAAGAAGCACAATTTGACGCACTGAAAGATGCGTTTGACTTTTACAAATGTAAAATCCGAAAAATGCCGCAAACTTGGGCTGAGGCTTTCACGGCAATCAGGAAATTCTTGCAGCCCAAAATCGACAGCGGCAAAACGTGCATTATGTTTATCGACGAACTTCCCTGCCTCGATTACAAAGGCTCAATGTTGATAGAAACGTTGGGAAATTTTTGGAACAGTTGGGCTTCCAAATACGACAACTTCAAATTAATAGTCTGTGGTTCAGCAACTTCGTGGATGATTAGAAACATCATTGATTCCAAAGGCGGACTTCACAACCGAATCACTCACGAAATACATCTGCATCCGTTTAGCCTTGGAGAAACAAAAAAATACCTTATGTCCAATAATGTAATGTGGGACGATTTGTCGTACTTGCAGTCATATATGATTTTGGGCGGCATACCGTATTATCTGGGACTTTTGAACGAAAAATACAGCCTTGCGCAAAACATTGATTTACTGTTTTTTAGGCAGGATGGAGAACTGCGCCGAGAGTTTACAAGATTGTTTAAGACATTGTTTTCGACACCCGAACCATACGTTGAAATCATAAAAATACTTGCAAAAAGTCCTTCGGGGTTGACACGCGACGAGATTTCCAAAAAACTTGGAAAACGCGACAACGGTCATCTTTCCGAAAAATTAGACGACCTGATTTATTCGGACTTTCTGAGGTTCAACAACGTAAAAGTCAACAAGATAAGTGCGAAAAACGGCATTTACCAACTGATGGATTTCTACACGGCGTTTTATCTGAAATTTGCCAACAAAAACACCGTTGACGAACATTATTGGGAAAACCGCCTGATGAGCAACGAACTCAACGCCTGGTTTGGGTTAACATTCGAGAAAGTGGCAATGGCACATATTCCACAGATTAAGAGGAAGTTGCACATCGACTATATGGGCTGCGAATATTATTCGTGCCGATTGAGCAACGCGCAAATCGACCTCATATTGGAACGCCCCGACAACGTTATCAACATTTGCGAAATCAAATATTCCATCGCCAAGTACCTGATTTCCAAGGATGAATACGAGAAAGTGCTTCACCGCGTAGATGCCTTCCAAAAGGAAACTAAGTCAGCCAACTTTACAGTGAAGCCAATTTTCATCACTACCAAAGGCCTCGCCGACGGAGTGTACTCAAAATTAATAAGTTTTGATGTTACTTTGGAGGATTTGTTTGAAATAATCTCTAATTAAAAATCCATCCTGAACTTAGCCTTAACCAGATACACAACCCCATTCAGGTCGCCGCTGCCAGCAATATGGTAGTCGCCGCAATGGAGATTGGTGAACAAAAGATTCCGGTACTCGACACCTGCCGCAAGGGTGAAACTTTCACCGAGTTCAAAGTTGATGCCACCAAACGGCTCCAACGACATTATAAAATGTTTGTCCGCCTTTTCGTAAGTAACATCGTATGAGTTAGTGTTGGGATCCCAAATCTCATTTTCGGGGGTGTTGTTGCTATAATTGACACCACCAAAACCCAACTTTGCGCCGGCGTTCAGGTAGAAAAACGACTTACGCAAAAAAATCTGTTCGGCATACACGCCGCCATAATAGCCGCGAAAACAAAACTTGCAGTCGTCAAACTCGTCGTCAAAGCGACTGTCCTCCTTGCGCGTGGTCTGAAAACCTGAGAAAAACACCCCAAGACCCAACCCACTCTCTATCGTCATTCCTCCACTGACACCGAAACTACCAGTCAGCCGCCTATCAACACCGTCGGTGAAACCAAAGCCGGCATTAAAGGACAATTCGAGATAACGCTGAGCCATCGCATTGAAACTCAACATTATAAAAGCAAATACAAATATAATTTTCTTCATATCAATTAGTTTTGTAATTAATTAGGCAACCCAAAGATAAAAACAATTTATGACAAACAAAAATTTTTATTGAAAATTCTTTTGCTTTTTGCACGCAATTTGATATTTTTGCATTTGAAAGCAAAACATTTTTTGAAACGACTATGGTAAAAAACAACATAAAAAAATTAGGTCTATTACAGAGGATCAACATCACTCTGATTGCAATTGGGGTGATTGCATTGCTCGTGATCAATATATTCATAAGCTTCATGCTCAATGAGTTTAAGGGCGAATCCACAGAGCAAAACGTAATCACCGACCTCAAGGCGATAGTGGCTCTCGTGGACGCCCAATACAAATACAACGGCAAGAGCAACATTCTGTTCATCAACACCATAGACAAGTATCTCGAACTACGCGGCGGCATACGCGAGACAGATTCTGTATGCGACTTCTACGGACACCGCCTCCGCGCATGGAAACTCGGCGGACACACCATGCAGGGCGACGACAACTTTGCCCCGACACTCGCAAGCGTCAACGCCGACAGGCAGTTCACCATCTTCCAAAAAACAACCGAAGGATACATTCGCATCTGCACATCAATCAAAAACGCCGACGGCACATTCGCCATGGGCACTATCATCGACAACAACTCGGCTGTGGCAAAGACCATCGACCGGGGCGAAATATTCTACGACAAGACCCAAATACTCGGCAAGCCATACATAGCCACATACAAGCCGCTGTACATCAACGGCAAAGTGGCGGGCATGCTATTCACTGGCAGCGAAGAAAACAAAGTGCTGATGCAAAACCGCGAATTTGGCGCGGCAAAAATCCTCAGCAACGGTTTTGCACTGTGGACCAACACCAACAATGAGTGCGTCATGCGACCAAACGACCAATGGAAAAGCCTCCCTTCCGACGTATGGCAGAACATCTCCCGCAACCAAAGCGGAGACCCTGCCAAAGCAACCTTCACAAAAAACGGCATCCAATACGAGATGATATACATCTTCGACAACAACCTCCACAACTACATATCATTCGTATATCCCGAATCTGACAAACTGCAGGGCATCGGCAGAATACTGTGGCCCATGACTATAGCCGTGAGCATCATCATCTTGGTAATTCTGTTTGTCATTAACATCATTACCAAGGGCGTCATCCATAAGATTGGCGGCGAGCCGGACAAGGTGCGCGAAATTGTCGGGAACATTGCAAAGGGCGACTTCCGACAGGAGCAAAACGCACAAAAAGCCACTGGCATCCTCCGCTCATGCACCGACCTTGCGCACGACCTCGGCGACATGCTCAAAAAAATCGTCTCCGGCGCAGACAACATATCAAACCTCAGCGGCGAAATCACAAACGCCACACAGATGCTCTCGCAGAACGCAAACGAGCAGGCGGCGACGGCTGACCAGATTGTACAGTCCGTGGCGTACATCCAACAGGAAATTTCAAACAACACCCACAGCACCCGCGAGGCTAAAAACATTGCAAACCACATTTCGGACGACGTGAAGAACATCCAACAGGCTCAGAACGACAGCCTTGTGTCCGTCCGCGACATTTCTGAAAAGATTCAGATTATCAACGACATAGCCTTCCAGACAAACATCCTTGCATTAAACGCCGCAGTAGAGGCAGCACGTGCGGGCGAACATGGAAAGGGCTTTGCAGTGGTCGCCGCAGAAATCAGGAAACTCGCCGAAAAATGCAAAAACTCCGCAAACGACATCATCGACGGCGCGGCAAATTCCTTAAAAGCCACCGAAACTTCCACTGAAATGCTCAACACGATTGTGCCCTCCATCCAAAAAAGCACCGACCTCATTTCCGAAATTGAGGAATCCGGCAACAGCCAGATGGACACAATCGGACAGATTGAGGACGTTGTAAGGCAACTCAACTCATCAATCCAGGGCAACGCCGCCGCGAGCGAAGAACTCGCCGTCAATGCCGAACAACTCAACGGTCAGGCGGATTCGTTCCGTGAATCTACAACAGTATTCAAATTCTAAAACAAATCTTTCGTTAAACTCAAATGGCAAAAACACGGGAAATGACCGAAGGGCGGCCATTTCCCTTAATCATAAAATTTGCGCTGCCCCTCATCGCGGGCAACATTTTGCAACAGACCTACTCGTTGGTTGATGCGGCGATTGTAGGCAAAAACCTTGACATTCAGTCGCTTGCGGCGATTGGAGCATCATCGTCGGTGATGTTTTTCATCCTTGGATTCTGCAACGGCTGCGGCGCGGGCTTCGGCATCCCGATTGCTCAAAAATTTGGTGCGCGGGATTATTCGATGATGCGGCGTTATGTAAACACAAGCCTGAAAATCGCCGCCGTACTTTCGCTATTGATAACAATCATCACCACAATACTCTGCCGCCGTATCTTGCAGTGGCTCAGCACTCCCGAAGACGTGATGGAAGGCGCGTACAGTTACCTTTTGATTACATTCATCGGCATCCCGGCAACATTTTTCTACAATCTCCTGTCGTCAATCATCCGCGCACTCGGCGACAGCAAGACACCGTTTTATTTCCTGATTTTGTCAACTGTTTTGAATATCGGATTGGATTTTCTGTTGATACTTGGATTTAGATTGGGCGTAGGCGGCGCATCAGCGGCTACATTGTTGTCGCAATTATTGTCGGCGGCGGCATGCTGGATTTATATGAGGCGAAGTTTCCCGATATTGAAATCAACGGCAGACGAAACGCGATTTCGTTGGGCAGACGCACGGCATTTGCTCGGCGTTGGATTGCCGATGGGATTGCAGTTTTCAATTACGGCAATCGGTTCCATGATGCTCCAAAACGCCAACAACACCCTCGGCACGAATTGCGCGGCGGCATTCACGACGGCAATGAGAATCAAGATGTTTTTCATGTGTCCGTTTGAGACCCTGGGCATCGCAATGGCAACATTCTGCGGTCAAAATTACGGCGCAGGCAAGCCAGAGCGCATTCTCCACGGCATCAAGGACACCTTTATAATAATGGTTTCGTATGCGGCGTTGACATTCGCAATCATCTGGCCCGCAGCGCGTTGGATGGGCACGTTTTTTATGGATGTCAACGAAACCGAAGTCTTGGACAACACCGAATTGTTCCTGCATTGCTCCGTAACATTCTACCTTTTGCTCGGCTCGCTCTGCATCATACGCTATTGCATACAGGGCATCGGCTACACCAAGCTGGCGATGTTTAGCGGCGTGGCGGAAATGGTGGCGCGTGTCTTAGTGAGCCTATTTGCAGTGCCGACATTTGGGTACATTGCAGTCTGCCTCGGCGACCCGACGGCGTGGTTGGCGGCGGATATGTTTCTCGTGCCGGCGTTTGTATGGGTTTGGCGACAGATACGCCCGGAGCAAAAATAAGTTATGCTTACCATCAAAAAATGCAATCCCCCACTCGATTTCGTTTTATTAAACTTTTTTCCTATTTTTGTGTCATAATACGAAAACGAATAATCATGATAAAAAAAACTACAATCATTGCGGCGATGTGCGGCATATCGCTGACAGCCGCCGCACAAAACGACGCTGAAAAAGACTCATTGGCGATGCAGAGGCACGACGTAATTGTCGTAACCGGCACACGTGAGCCCACCCTCCTCCGACAACTCCCAAACACGATAACCACCGTAACAAACGAACAACTCGCCGCCACATACCAAACCTCAATCCTTCCGACCGTGATGGATTTGACACCCGGCTTGTTTACCACGTCGCGCGGCGTGATTGGCTACGGCGTATCTAACAATGCGGCTGGCGGAATACGTGTGCGCGGCGTTGGCAACGGGTCCAATTTGCTGGTAGTCATCGACGGACAGCCGCAATATGCAGGTTTGATGGGACACCCGATTCCCGACGCTTACATAGGCTCAATGACTGAAAAAGTGGAAATTCTGCGCGGCCCTTCGTCGGTTTTGTATGGCTCTAACGCGATGGGCGGCGTCATCAACATCGTTACCAAAAAAGCCCTTGAAGACGGCTACAAAGGCTCTGCAACCGTGAGCGCGGGTTCATACGGAACTGTTCAGGCTGAAAACACCAACCTCATCCGCAGCGGCAAATTTTCGGCAATCGCCAACATAAACTACCAGCGCACCGACGGCCACCGCCCTAACTCCGATTTTGAGCAAGTGGCTGGTTTTCTGAAACTTGGATATGATTTCAGCAACAATTGGAAAGCGTCGGCAGACATCGACCTCACGCATTTAAATTTTATGAATCCAGGACCCACCTCCGCTCCCCTACTCGACGCCGAAGCCAAAATCACTCGCGGACTTGCAAGTATCTCTGTATCTAATGCTTACGGCAAAACCAACGGCACAATCCGCGCATTTTACGATTGGGGACATCACAACATCGACGACGGACACACCGCCGACAAGCCCACCCGCGACTATCTCTATAAGCATGACGACTTCATCGGCGGCGTAACGGCGTTCCAAAACTTTCAGTTTTTTACCGGCAACAACACGACCTTTGGCTTTGATTATCAACATTTTGGCGGCGAGGCTTGGCAGATGTTGAAATCCAACGGAACACACAAGAGCGATTACAACACCGAAAATCAAGACGACATCGCAGGCTACATCGACATCCGACAAGCCATTACAGGCCTCGTAACCCTGGATTTTGGTCTCAGAGTTGACCACCATTCGCAGGTAGGCACAGAGATTGTTCCGCAAGGCGGCGTCGTGTTCCATTTCACAAAAACTCAGGATGTCAAGCTGTTGGTTTCCAAAGGATTCGCCAATCCTGTAATCAGGGATATGTATATGTTTCCGCCCCACAACGACAAACTCGAACCAGAGCGCATGATGAATTACGAACTTGCATATTTCAAACGCGCCACAAACGGCACATTTGGCGCAAATATTTTCATTGTTGACGGCAAAAATATGATTGCCACAGCACCAAATCCGAGCGGCGCGGGAATGTTGAACCAAAACGTCGGCGACTTCCATAATTACGGTTTTGAGGTTGAGGGCGACTACACATTTGGCAGATGGTGGACAATCAACGCCAACTATTCGTATCTCCACATGAAAAAGCCTGTAACCGGCGCACCCGAAGGCAAACTCTACCTCGGCGCGACATACCGCCACGGCTCTTGGA
>DGIK01000049.1:15661-15937 GCA_002393195.1 Bacteroidales bacterium UBA3824
GCTCTTGGAATGCTAACGTCAACATCGAAAACATCTCCGGCCTCTACATCACCACCGGCGACGACCCCGAAAAGGAAAACTACACGACGCTCAACTGTTCGCTCGGCTACAATGTAAGCCCAAACGTCCGCCTATTCGTCCGCGCCAACAATATTTTTGCAGAACGTTACGAAACATACGCCGGATTCCCGATGCCAAAAGCGACATTTATGGGCGGCGTAAAGGTTGATTTTGGAAATTAACGGCACTCATATTTGAAAAAAATATGTATATTTG
>DGIK01000174.1 GCA_002393195.1 Bacteroidales bacterium UBA3824
TTAAAATGCGTAATTCGTAATTCATAATTAATCATTTCCGCCGAATGGCAATTATGCATTATGAATTATGCATTAAAAAAAAAAATCAAAAAATGAAAATCTTAGGCATAATTCCCTCTCGCTATGCCTCCACGCGCTTTCCGGGCAAACCGTTGGCGATGATAGGCAGCAAGACAATGATTCACAGGGTCTATATCCAGGCGAGCAAGGCTTTCGACGACATCGTTGTAGCCACCGACGACGACCGCATCTTCAACGAAGTAACATCCTTTGGCGGCAAAGTGGTGATGACATCGCCCGACCATCAAAGCGGCACCGACCGTTGCGCCGAAGCCGCCGTGAAATATTGTCAGCAGACAGGCAAATCTTTCGACGCTGTAATCAATATCCAGGGCGACGAACCTTTTGTGCGTCCCGACCAACTCACGAGCCTTGGCAAACTCTTTGAGGACAAGACCGTTGAGATAGCCACGCTCATCAAGGAAGCCAAGACTGCCGACGAAATCTTCTCCGAAAACACTGCAAAAGTAATCGTAAATCTGAAAGGCGAGGCGGTATATTTTAGCCGCAGCCCGATACCATTCAAGCGCGGCGCCGACAAGTCAGAATGGGTGAATAAGCACGTGTATTACAGGCACATAGGCGTGTATGCGTACCGTTACGATATTTTGCAGAAGATAACGCTCCTGCCGCAATCGAGCCTCGAACTCTGCGAAAAACTCGAACAAGACCGTTGGATTGAGAATGGTTACAAGATAATGACCTGCAAAACCGACTTTGAAGGACTTGCCGTGGACACCCCCGAAGACCTCGACAAAATCCTCCGCACTATGGACGTCGATTGACCTAAGTGGCACAAAATTTGTTTTTTATAACAAAAAAATGAAACAAAAGTAGGTCGGCAAACGTATAAGAAAAGGCAACTATAATTGCAACTACTCAAAAATACAACAACAAGGAAAAACCAAAAAATTGTACTCGAAAATGAAAGCAGCATATAGACATATCATTGCGGCAGCCGTTGCAGTTTTGCTCGGCAATTCTGCCTTGGCGCAGCAAATCGATTTTAAGATTCACAATCAAAATCTCGATAGGCACGAAGTGGTCATCTATCCCAATCCGGTATCGAGCGGGCAGATGGTCAAGATAAAATCGTCGTTCACTATCAAGGACATAGAGATTACCAACATCATCGGCAAGTGCGTGCAGCGCGAGAAAAACACCAAGCAAATCTACGACGACATCACCCTAAAACTCGACAAAAACGCGCCGGGGGTTTATTATGCCAAGATAACATTCGAGGACGACAAGTGGGTAATCAAAAAACTGCTTGTACGATAGGTTTTGAGGCGTTGTTGTAATTAAAATGAAAAATATTTATAAAAAAGTTGCAAAAATAATTGCACAATCAAAGCATTTTGCATAATTTTGCGCCGTTGGAGCGATGCTCCACACAAATCTCGGAGATATATCTATACTCCCAACAGGTTTCCAGCCTTTTTGATTAAATATAAAAACCCAACACTAACAGATAGTTATGGATTTAATAGAACTAAACAAAAAATTAGTTTCGGAATTGCGTGAAATCGCAACAGGACTTGGCATTAAGAATGTGGAAGATTTCAAGAAACAGGATTTGGTATATGCAATCCTCGACGAACAAGCCATCCAAGGTGCTTCCAAGAAGGATTATTCTGAACCCGACGTTCCACCGCAGCCCAAAAAACGTGGTCGCCCAAAGAAAAACCGCGACATTACACAACCGTCGGACTCTCAGCAAGATTCACAACCGCAGTTGCAAGACCAACCTCAACCCGAACCACAACCCGAATCTCTGCCCGAAAATGAGCAGCAGCCTGAGCCTCAGTCCAAACAACAGCGTCAGAAAGGCAAGCCCGGTCGCCCCAAAAAACAACGGGACAACAATCAGGATAAATCTGAATTTCAGGACAATACTGAATCTACGCCCGAATCAGCACCGGAAGATATTCCCGCTACAACCGACAATCAGCAGCAAGAGCCTTCTGCCGAAGCCCCCGAACAGGCTCAGCCGGCGGAACAGCCAGTTAAGAAAAAAATAAAACTCACCGTCAAGAAAAAAGCGGTGATAGATCCCGCATCGCAGCCGCAACAGCAGCAACAGTCGCAACAACAGCAACAGCAGCCCACCAGCAAGCGTAAACGCCGCAAACAGCAACAACAACAGCAACAGCAACAGGAACTCGCGCAGCAGCAGGCAGAGCAGGCTCTCGCCGCATCTGACGCCTTAGCAGCCGACGATACCGCAATGCAGCCGCAAGATGTTGCAGCACAAGATATTCCGGCGGTTACGGAGAATGTTCCCGAAGTGCCGCAGGACGACAAGCGTCCGGCTTCTCTCTACGACGACGACGGCGCCATCACAAGTCAAGGTGTACTCGAAATAATGCCAGACGGCTATGGATTTTTGCGCAGTGCAGATTTCAATTATTTCAATTCGCCCGACGACATCTACGTAGCACAGGCGCAGATTAAATTGTTTGGTCTTAGGACCGGCGACACTGTAAAAGGCACAATACGTCCGCCCAAAGAAGGTGAAAAATATTTTCCGCTCATCAAGGTTCTCGAAATCAATGGACGCACGCCCGCGTATGTCCGCAACCGTGTCAATTTTGACTACCTCACGCCGCTATTCCCCGACGAAAAATTCCAACTTTCGGAAGGTACTTCTGGCAAAAAAATGTCGTGCCGCATAGTTGATATGTTTGCGCCAATCGGCAAGGGTCAGCGCGGTCTCATCGTCGCTCAGCCCAAGACTGGTAAGACAATCCTCCTGAAAGACATTGCAAATTCAATCATCGAGAATCATCCCGAAGTATATGTGATTGTGCTTCTCATCGACGAGCGTCCCGAGGAAGTTACCGACATGTCAAGGAGCGTAAAGGCCGAAGTCGTGGCTTCGACTTTCGACGAGCCCGCCGAAAGGCACGTCAAGGTGGCCAATATGGTCCTCGAAAAGGCCCGCAGGCTTGTCGAGTGCGGTCACGACGTAGTGATCCTGCTCGACTCCATCACCCGTC
>DGIK01000068.1 GCA_002393195.1 Bacteroidales bacterium UBA3824
AACATCGCTCAAGTCGAACACTCAAAGCACAGGTCCTTTAATAACTTCATGGTCAATACACTTGGCGCAATTGCCGCTTATTGCTTGTTCCCTAAAAAACCGTGCATTGTTTGTGATAGATATTTCGACAGGCAATTAACGTTATTCTAAATTCGTCGAACTCACGTTATTATATATCACCCATTCGGGGTTTGGCTATCGAATACTATCTGAAACCAAGTCCTGAAAGAAAAATATAGAATAGCCGAGGGGAGAACCCACGGATTATAACAGCAACCAATATCGTTTGGGAAACGATATTTCTATAACCCCGTACATCATAGCGCGTTAGCGTATGATGAGCGGGGTTGAAAAGCGTATGATTACAATGTGCAGGGTTAAATGATAGAGCCATACAAAAAAAGGGCGAACATACAAGTCCGCCCATAATTTATATTGCCTATTTAAATAAATGCAGTGGAACGATTACGGTCTGCCGCCGAAGCCGCCGCCACCGAAGCCGCCACGTCCGCCGCCTTGGTAGCCGCCACGTCCGCCACCGGGGTATCCGCCGCCGGGGAATCCGCCGCGTCCGCCGCCGGGGCCAAACTGACCTTGACGGGCATCCTTGCCACCAAAAATGTTGAGACGGTAGATGATGTGCAAGATTATGTAAGAGTTGATGGTATTGTATTCAACATCGCTACGTTGCATTGCAGAGATGCTGCGGCTGTAGCTGCTCAGATTCTTCAAGATGTCGTAGAATTGTATTGAAATTGTGAGCGGCTTGCCTTTCAAGAAGCTCTGCGAAATTTGCGCGTTCCATACAAGCTCGTTGGTATTCATAGAATTGTCGCTGTATCCACGACGACATTGATTGTGGATTTCGGTAGTGATGCTTGCTCCCGACGGCGTATAAATATTGAGCGAACCGCCATAAGTAAACATCTTGGTGTCGAGGTTACTCTGCTTCTGCAATTCGTTGTTGCTGTGTGTATAATTGAAGCTACCATCGAGCGCGATTTCTACCCAATCCTTGCGCCAACTTGCCTGCAAACGTTCCATAATTGTAGAGGATTTCGTGGTGTTTTTCACGGAAACACTATCGTGGAAGAGATAGCCGACGAAATTGTTATAATTGTACATCGTGAAGGTGTTCACATTCCAAATGCCGAGCGTATCGAGGGCGGTATTGAACATAAAGCCAGAATTGACGCCCCAGTTGCCGTCGATGTTTTCGGGACGGGTGGTACGACTACCAGTCTTTTCGTCATATTCCACACGGTTTGACACAGAATTCTTCGTTGTATTCATATTGGCAAATGCCATGATTGTACGCATGTGCTCACGGATGTATGTGTTGTAGTTGAGGCGGAAATTGTTGGTGAACGAAGGTTTCAATCCCGGATTGCCTTCTTTTATATTCAGAGGGTCGCTGTCATCTCGTATGTCAAGGAGGTCGCTCATCGACGGCTGCGAAGTGCTACCACGGTAAGTGATTTCGAGCCTCGTCAAGTCGCTGGGATTGTAGCGGTACTCAAAAGTAGGAGTTACATTGAACACGCTGCGCGACGTGTCGGTGTGCTTGCCCTGATAATCCTGCACAAACTCGGTGGTCTGCGGTTGGAACAATGCGCCAACATTCAACTGATATTTGTCACGAATCATACGGAAGTTGACGTTCATATCGTGAATCGAATTCTTGTACTCTGAAAAACGGCTCTGCTTTTCATCTTTGAAATTTGTGTCATCTAATGAAGCGATTCCCATCACATCGCGATACCTATTCCATTGACGATAATCCTGTTCGACATCCAAAAGGTTAAACTTGCTATAATCAAATGTTGAACGGTCGCTCTTGTTGTACTTGTACTGGAATTTGTAACTGAATTGCAGATATGTGCGTTTCATCAACGGCTCGCTGTATGCAGCCTGCAAGGAATAGTTCCAATTATCAGATGGAGTATAATTGTATCTATTGGTACTATACTGGTAATTAGTCTGATATAGAATTACATCGCTGATAGACATATTCTTGCTTTCTTGGTCGGTGTATCCGCCTTCGCCGCTCAATGTAATGTTGCGTCCATCGTTGTTAAGTTTGCGGTTGATTTGCAATGTGCCGTTGAGCCTTGTATTAGCTCCGTAAGAAAGATTGCCGTTGCTGCGCTGGTTTACCATCCAACCGCTTTCAGCCATCATATTGATGATTTCGGCATCCAGAGGATCAATGCCTTCATCATTGTAATCCAAACTATATGGATCGATGTTGTAAGAAGCCGAATGTCCATACGAGCTGCCGTCGTTGGTAGAGTACGACAATGTAGGACGAAACATGATGTTGGTCATCGTGTCGGGCTGCCACTCCAAGCGTCCCTGCAAATTCCAACTGTCGCTGCGAGTGTAGTTTTGATTGATGGAATTGGAAAATGCGCCCGATTTGCTTACGAAATTTTCTACCGACTGACGGCTGAAAATATCGCCATCAGCATGATTCCAACGCACGCTACCATCAATTTTCAACTTGTTTTTTTCCTCAAAATTGTAGTTCAAGCCCACCATCTTGGAGGAATTGAGACCATTGTTGCCGCCACGGAAACGACCGCCGCCACCACCAAATCCACGGTCGCCCACATTGTTGGCGTTGGTGAACAGCATTATGCGGCTCTTGTCGGCAAAATAGCTGCCCATTCCACGCCAAGTATAGCGATGTTCAGTGCCGATGCCGAGATCCGCATTTGCAAACAAGCCCTTGTTCATGCCGGGCTTGATGCTGAAATCGAGCACGGTCTCCTCGTTGCCGTCTTCGATGCCGGTGATGCGGGCGAGGTCACTCTTTTGGTCGTATGCTTTCACACGGTTTACAATGGATGTGGGAAGGTTTTTCATGGCGGTCTTGGTGTCGCCGGTCATAAACTCCTTGCCGTCCACGAGAATCTTTTTCACTTCCTTGCCATTGATGGTAATCTTGCCCTCGTCGTCCACTTCCGCGCCGGGAAGTTTTTTCACAAGTTCCTCTATTACAGAACCCTCCGAAGTACGATAGGCGTCCACATTATAGATGAAGGTATCTTTTTTTACGGCCATCTTGTTGGCGTATGCCGTTACAGTAGCAGTCTCAATCTGGACGTCGCTGGGGGCAATCTTGATTTTGCCCATGTTGATGTTGTTGCCGAGCTGCACCTTGATAGGCTTGGTCCAAGCTTCGTAACCAATACTTGTGATTTTCACAATGTAATCGCCGTCAGCCGGGGCATTCAGCTGGAATGAACCTCTCTCGTCGCTAATGGCTCCCGTCACAAGCGAGCTATCGGTCTTGAGCAAGCGCACTGTTGCCTGATACGCCGGCTCCTTGCTATCGCCGTCGATTACTACACCAGAAATCAAGCGTTCCTGTGCGAGCGCGGAGACAGCTGTCGCAATTACCGCAATAATCAATAAAACTATTCTTCTCATCTTTTGTTGTAGTGTTTTTAATTATGAAAGTCGGTTGTTTGACGGTTGGAGGGTAAAAAAGTTTAACAGAATATTGACAAAAAAGGCGTTATAGTTTGTAGCTACAACGCCTGAAAGTTTTTTTGCAAGATATTTATTTATGGGAGCTCCCCCTCCCCTACTCTATCTCCACGAGGTCGAACGGCACGGTAACGAGCTTCTTGTAGCGCGCACCGAGGGCGCGCATATCTTCGTCAATGGATTCGTAGTACCAATTGACTTTTACATCGCCCTTCTCGCTTACCTTTTGCAAGAGGAGGATTATTTGTATAATCTGCTTGCTCGACGCGGTGTTCACATACTCGAGGTCGAAGTCAAACACGGTCTGGATGTTTGGCTCTTCGGCATACTGCTTGATCCAATCGAGGACGGGACGGTAAAAGTCGAGCGCGTTTTCGGGCACAGAAATCTTTGAAATCTTAAATTTGCCCTCTTCGGGGTCGAGTACGATTTCCGGTGTATCTTCGGTTTCTTCCAATATTAACTTTTCCATTTCTCTCTATTCTTATTTGTTAGTTTTGATGGCGGTCTGCAACAGGTAGAATGTGCTGCCGCCGTCCAACCGCTGGAATTCATATTTGAGCGGGCGGTCGCTCTTGATGCGCAAGTCGGCGAATCCGAGGCCTGTCTTCTTGGCGTCCATGCTGTCAAAATCGAGCAGTATGTTGTCATAATAATCAGACAAAGCGTCTTTCGCCATTCCGTTCACAAACTTCAGACGGTCTTCTATCGTGGCTACCGAATTGTCGTCGATGATGTTGCCGGCGGTGAGTATGGTCTCGTTGCCAGTCTGTCCGAGGAAGAAAACTCCACGCGCCCCTACATTGTTGCCCTCTGCCTTCACACCGTGCTTTATGATATTTTGCAACATCTCCACCATTACGTTGGATATTTTGATGGTGGTGAGCGGCATATTAGAACGGCTCTTGATGATTGCAAGAAGGCTCAGGAGGTTTTCCTGATTGAAGAATCCATTGAACAACAACTGCAGATTTTCGTCCTTCATCTTGTGGTGAAGGCTCATCAAGCCGTCCATGGAGCAATGGCTGTGTATTACGTCATCATCGGTGCTGCCATTGTCGTCGGAAGGCAATTGAGTCTGCAAGTAAAAATAAGTGTACTCGTCGTCGAGCCACTCAAATTTGTAATGCAACTTGCTGCCCGACTTTCTCGACATTTCAATAAGACCAAGCCCCGCGCCGCCCTTGTCAGAGATAGTGCCGCCGGTGAGGATTTCGCGGTGATACTTTTTGAGCTCCTCCTTGCCGAGGGAGTTGATGGTATCGAGGCGCGTGCGGAGATCGTCCACCTTGTCGTTGGCTATGATATTGCCGGTGGTAATAAAGTATTTATCGCCGCTCTTTTGGATGGCGAATATGCCGGGATACTTCTCGAAATTGCGGTCGTTGGCTATCTCGTCCTGATGGTGCGTGATGTTTTGCAGACCTTCCACCATTATATAATAGATACGCTTTTGCAAAGTGGCCTGCGTTTCACCGGTCACTTTGGCAATGCTCTTGTCGGCGAGGACAAGTATCTTCTTGGTGATATTATGATTGAAATATCCCCTGTAAACATATTCAAAGTCGCTCTCCCCGATTCTCTTGAAGAGGTCGTAGGCGGCTCTAAAAAGGTTGCTGGTGGATTCGTTTGCCATAATAGAACAGGTTAGTTTAAAGTATTGATTCACCTCTATTACTGCAATAAAAATGCCAACTCTCGCTTTTTAATCGTCTGTCAATGGTATTTTTTTGTATTTGCCGTCCTTGTAATTGCCGATATTGAGCTGGATGGACTTCCTGATGTATGCCGGTGTTTTTTCGTAATCGTCGATGTCAACATTGCTGTAATCTATCGGGCGGAACTCCTTGTTGATGATGCGCACTTCGTCTTCAGGCTCATCTTCCTCGGTATTAGCGTCGTCATCTTCTTCGTTGTCGTCGTCGTAAGTGATGTCGGACAATTCCACCTCGTCGCCAGCTTCGTGTTCATTAGCATTGGAGTCAGCGGTGTCTTTGGCTTCCTCGGCAGGTGTCTCCGGCTTAGGCTCCGGTGCAGGAGTTTCGGCGGGCTTTTGCTCGGCAGCTGTATTGGCCGATTCTACGCGGATGACATTGAGCGAGCCGCCGTTGTCAAATGGGTTGATGATTTCCGACGAATTGAATCCCGATGCGATGAGCGTTACGTTGAGGCTTCCGCCAAGGGTGTCGTCTGTTGACTGACCCCAGATGAGGTCCGCCTTGCAGCCAGCAGCCTCTTGTATGTAATTGTTGATTTCGGCGAGTTCGCCAAGTTTGAAGGCGGAATCCTCGCTGGAGAATACGTTGATGAGAATATTTTTTGCACCGATGATGCTGTTGTTGCTGAGCAAAGGTGAACTGAGGGCTTTTTTCACTGCCTTAATTGCCCTGTCTTCGCCGTCTGCCATACCTGTGCCCATGAGAGCGATGCCCGAATCTTTGAGTACGGTTTTCACGTCGGCAAAATCGACATTGACATGTCCCGGCACGGTGATGATTTCGGCGATACCCTTTGCAGCCTGCGTAAGCACGTCGTCGGCAAATCCGAAAGCGTTGGTTACGGACTCGTCGGCGTATTGTTCGAGTATCTTGTCATTGTCGATTACAAGGAGCGAATCCACATTTTGCCTGAGTTCTTCGAGACCCTTGATAGCCTGGTTGACACGCTTCGGACCTTCAAACCTGAATGGCACGGTAACAATAGCAACCGTAAGGATGCCTTGCTCCTTGGCATGTTTGGCAATTACGGGAGCTGCGCCAGTGCCTGTACCGCCACCCATACCAGCGGTTACAAAAAGCATCTTGGTATTGTCCACACCGTCAAGCACGCGGTCTATCTCCTCAATGCTCTCCACTGCCGCCGATGCGCCGTGCTCAGGATTGTTGCCTGCGCCAAGTCCATCGGTAAGCGAGGGTCCGAGCTGGATTTTAACTGGCACTTCGCTGCGTTCGAGAGCCTGATTGTCGGTATTAGCAACAATGAAGTCAACGTCCTTGATACCCTTCTCAAACATGTGGTTGACAGCGTTGCCGCC
>DGIK01000125.1 GCA_002393195.1 Bacteroidales bacterium UBA3824
CAAAACCTCTACCACGGCACAATACGCCGCAGGAAGCAAGTACACCGGCAAGACTGCAACATTCTACGCCGTATGGACTCCAATCTACAAAATCATCTACCACTACGACCCCAAAGTACCAAACACAAAGGCTGAAAACTCCGTTACAGGCGTTGATTTTGCCAACGGCAACGTAAAAATCCACTACGACATCACCCTGAAACCCAACCAGATTCTTGTTTGGAAAGACAAAAACGGCAAAACCTACTCCGATGGTGAGTCTGTGCAAACTGCCGGCGACCTCGAAGTCTGGGCAGACATTTCAGACCAATTGGAGGGCAACGCCACATCCGAAGGTTGGCAATACAAGCAGTATTAATTTTCACTAACAAAACATTATTCCCATAAACCATGAATATTAACATAGCAAAATATACACTGCTTGCTGCCGCAGTATCACTTGCCGCCTGCAAGCACGACGACGACGATGGATATGTACAACAACAGTCGTCGCAGGAGGAAGGCACTATTACATTTGCCACATCCTTCGAGCAGTCGCTCTCCAAGGCGGCTCTGCACATCGACGGCGACAATATTGCCAATGCATCGTCGATACAGACCTACTTCCTGAGCACTGACGCGCTCACAATATTCGACGGCGTGGCAAACAACAAGTTCACCACCAAAGACAAAGGAGCAAGCGTATCATTCTCAGGCATTGCCAAAGCTTCTGACAACGGATACTACGCGCTCTTCCCGTACAACGAATCGGCTACACTCAACGAGGACGGCACAATCAGCACCCAAATCCCTGAAAAACAAAGCCATAAGTCAGATGCTTTGACAGGACTTTCGGGCGTTAACAGTGCGCTTGAAGGCATTGTGGCTGTGGCTCACACCAACGACAATTCGCTCTCGCTCAAAAACGCAACAGCAATCGCCGGATTCCATATCGTCAACGGCTCTACGTCCAATATCAAAATCGAGGCAAGCAAGCCTATCGCCGGCAACATCAAGATAACAATCGAAAACAACGGCACCCCCACAGCTACGGGCGCAACATCGAATGTTATCGAACTCTCCGACGCTCCTAACGGCGGCTTCGTATCGCTGATGCCTGTCAACAACGTCAACCTCAAAGTCTCCTACACCACCAAGGACAACGAGAAGAAAGTGGCATACTTCAACAACGTTTCGTTCAAACGTTCGGAAATCTTAGACTTCGGCAACCTTGACGAGCTTCTCTCCATCACATACGACGTTTCTGGAATCAACGGCGCATCTGTGGAAAACACTACCAAAAAAGTAAACGACAAACTCACATTGCCCTCCAACATCGGCGATGGCATCACGTTTACAGGCTGGGTGGACAATCAAGGCAATGTACGCGAAGGCGGCGAAATAATCACCGTGACCAAAGACATGAGTTTTGTGGCAGTAGCATCCAACGAAAAAGTGCTTGTACTCAACCACCAAGGCATCACAACATTCATCAAGTTTAAGGCAGGCGACCCGGTAACGCTGCCCGCCACTGTCGAACTTGCAGAAGGCTACTACCTCGTAGGCTGGGATGCAAGCGCAAATACCTCTACACCTGCCTACAAAGCGGGCGAAACGATCACTATCGATTTCACCACACCGTCAAAGACACTCAACGCCATCACCGACCTCAAAAACATAAAAGTAACTTTGGATGCCAACGGAGGCAAGTTTGACGGCAACGCAACCACCAAAGAAATCACCCACAAATGGGGCACTGAAGTATCCATAACCGACGAACCCACCCGCGAAGGCTTCTGGTTCAAAGGTTGGGACACCGACCAAATCAACAAGAAAGAAGATGTTACGGTAAAGGCTGTTTGGGGCAATTACGCCAAGATTATCTACCACGATTTTGACGGCAACGCTCTTGCGGCATACGAGCAGACATACAAGGACGGCGGCAAGGCAACAATCCGCACCGACATCAAGCTTAATAAGCTGATAGCATCGTGGAACCTCAAGCAAGACGGCTCCGGCACAGAAGAATACATCCCCGGACAAGAATACGAGTTCAACGGCAACATCAACCTATATCCCGTCAAGTCAAACCAGCAACCGTCTGGCATCGACGACTGGACGATAAAGGACTTCTAACAGTTAACCATATTCAAAACGACAAAACAATATCAAAGCCATGAAATTCAGCAAAATTTCGATATACACACTGTTGCTCGCCGGACTTGGCATCTCGTCATGCAACCGGGACGAGTACAGCGACACCGATTCAGGGCTCGACACCTCTGTCGGCGAAGTAAGCTCCGTAACATTCAAAGCGTCGATGGGCAAACAGCTCTCCAAGAGCACAATGTCGCGCGAAACAGGCGCCACCAAATTTGAAGAAACCGACAACCTCAAAGTGTTCCCGCTCCAAGGCGACGGCGCAGAGTTCAAATACGCTGGCGGCAACGACGACAACACGGAGGCATATTTCCAAGGTTATATCGGCTCGTCCAACGGCTACTACGCGATGCTGCCCTACCAGGAAAAAGCAAGCATCAGCGGCGATGTCATCTCCATGAATCTCCCGACAGAGCAGAAGGACATCTACGAAGAATTGATGGTAAGCTATGCTAACAGCAACGACATGGCGTTCCAGTTTAAACACGTGGGCGCAATGGTGAAATTCACCACCTACAAGAAGTACAAGAAAATCACAATCGAGGCCACCGACGGCACCAAAATCGCCGGCGACATCCAAGTGAAAGTAAGCAAGAACGGCGGCGCACCCGTTGTTACAGGCGGTACTTCGAGCGTAGTATCCATCGAACGCGAAATGGAAACCACCGATGCAGTGCTCATTACACTGAAGCCCGGCAAAATAGACGCAGGACAACTCAAAATCACCTTCACCAAGACCGACGGTTCTTCATTCTCGCACATCATCGCCAAGGAGATGAACTTTGAAAGCGGCGTCATGTACACCTACGGCAATGTTGGTCAGTACAAGGTAACATGCTGGAAAGACTACACCAAGAGCGAAAAAATCTTTGAACTCTACGCAGCAGACTACGAAAACAAGCACCAACTCTACCTGCCCACACTGCCCGCCCCGGAAGGCAAGATGTACGGTTTCAGCACAATGCCCAACGCCACAACGCCGCAGTTCACCACCATCATGAACATCGACGACAACACGGAGGTATATCCCGTCCTTTGCGAAGGCAAAACCGTTACCGTATATAACAACGGCAACGACGCTCAACCTACAGTAATTACGGGATTCGCCAACGAGCAGGTAAAACTGCCCACCATCGGACTCACAGCCGAAGAAGGCTACTGCTACGGCTATTCCAGCAACAAGGACGATGTAATCCTCTTTAAGTCGGGCGACATGATGCAGTTGCTGAGCAACACGACATTGTACTTAGTGAAGAAAAAGTTGTTTACCTTCAACATCTTTATCAACGGCGCCAACGAGGATCCCATCACCGAGACGGCAATCCCGACAGCAAGCGGCACTATCTTCACCCTGCCCGAGCTGCCCATCATCAACGGCAAATTCGGCGGATACAGCAAATCGGCAAACGACCAATACTTCACCTACTACGAAGGTGCTACATTCACCTACGACAATTTGGACGGCAGCCCTGTAACCAACTTCTACGCAGTTTACCGCGACAAAGTAGCCACAAGCGCACCTGAAGCATACACCGGATTCGCGGGCAAAACTGTGGGCTACACCAGCATGAGCGGCAATGCAGTTTCTGAAAGCGTCAAGGTGGAAAGAGGCAAATGCTTAGAATTTACCTTCACCAACCATTGCGGCACAAGCACATCGTCGAGCCAAAGAGCAAACAACGTGGGCATCATCCTCTCTGCAGACGGCAACACAAATTCGCAGCTGAAGAAGGAAATGCGCCTCGACCTCAGCAATTACGGTCAGGTAATGCGCACTCCAGAAAACGTTACCAGCTCATTCCTGAAAAACACCAACGGCGCTGTAATTACTGTACAAATCTACAACAACGGCGGAGTAGCTGACGTAGTATGCAGTTGGACTGGCTCAAGCGACCAGAAGCAATACAATGTCCACTACAACAACATCTGTACTTGGGACAATTTGTACGTAACATTCTCCGTCAAGAACTCTTACATAGAGTTTTAACCAAGCCTACAGGCACATCCTCACATAAAAAAAGCCGCGTTGCAAGCACTACGAGCAGCGCGGCTTTTTTAGGGCTATACTCAACGCATTGATATTCACACACTTTCATCAATGTTAAAAAAATGTTTATTTTATGAGAATTTTTATGCAAAAATATTTTGAAATTATAAAAAATTGCAATAACTTTGACAAATTCAAAAAACGTCATCAATCAACATAAATATAATTATGGCAAAAGAGAGAGAAAACAAAGAACTATTCCAAAAGACGATGCTATTCGAATGTGCATGGGAAGTCTGCAACCAGGTGGGCGGCATATATACCGTCATCAGGTCCAAGATTCCCGCAATCGTCGATAATTGGAACTCAAACAACTATTTCCTACTCGGCCCCTACTTCGAGGAGCAGGCAGCGGCGGTATTCGACCCCATCGAAGACCTCACCGACTCCGTGGGATACGCCGTACACACAATGAGGGAGAGAGGCATCGACGTCCACTACGGCACATGGCTCGTTACCGGCAAGCCAAAGGCGATACTCTTCAACGTATTCTCGGTATTCCCCAGGCTCGGCGAAATCAAGTATTTCCTCAATGAAAACCACTACATCCAAGTACACGACGACGACCTCACCAACAAGGTGCTCGCTTTCGGATACTGCGTCACAGAATTTCTGAGGATACTCACCAACAACATCGAGCAGCCCACCAACATCATAGCGCACTTCCACGAATGGATGGCGGGAATGCCAATCATGGACATCAGAAGAGAAAATATGCCCATAAAGACGGTATTCACCACACATGCGACGATGCTCGGCAGATACCTCGCAATGAACGACGACAATTTCTACGGCAACCTCCCATTCTACAACTGGGAAGACGAAGCCAAGCACTTCAACATCTTCCCTACCGTACAGCTCGAACGCGCCGCAGCCCACGGCTCGCACGTATTCACAACAGTATCCGACGTTACCGCCAAAGAATGTATCCACCTGCTCGGACGCAAGCCCGACTTCATACTGCCAAACGGCCTTAACATCCAGAGATTTGAGGCGTCGCACGAATTCCAAAACCTGCACTTCCAATACAAGAAGCAAATCAACGACTTCACTCGCGGACACTTCTTCCAGTCGTACTCATTCGACTTGGACAAGACGCTGTACTTCTTCACATCGGGCAGGTTTGAATTCCACAACAAGGGATTCGACCTCACCCTCGAAGCACTCGCCCGCCTCAATTACAAGATGAAAGTGGAAAAAATTGATGCAACAGTGGTATTCTTCCTCGTAACCAAGCAAGATTACTACTCCATCAACCCGACCGTCCTCCACAAGAGGGCGATGATTGAGGAAATCCACCGCAACACCGAAGAGATAGAACGCGACCTCGGCGACAAACTCTACGACTACATCACCTCCAACAACGGCGCATTTGGCATCCCCGACCTCAGCAAGATGATTTCGGAGACCATGGAACTCAAGCTCCGCCGCAATGTCCAGAGCTGGAAGAGCGGTTCGCAGCCCACAGTCGTAACCCACAACCTCGTAAACGACGGCAAGGATCCCGTGCTCAACTTCCTGCGCGGCAGCAACCTCCTCAACGGTCGCGACGACAAAGTGAAGATAGTATATCATCCCGACTTCATCAACACCACAAACCCGCTGTTCCGCATGGAATACAACCAGTTTGTGCGCGGATGCCACCTCGGACTCTTCCCAAGCTACTACGAGCCATGGGGATACACCCCGCTCGAATGTATGGCAAGCGGCGTGCCGAGCGTCACCAGCGACTTCTCTGGATTCGGCGCATACGTACAATCCAACTTCGACGACTGCGAGAAGATGGGCATCTACATCGTCAACCGCGAAATCAACTACTTCGACGCCGCAGAACAACTCGCAAACATCATGCTCAGGTTCGTAAAGCTCAACCGCCGCGACCGCATCAGCATGAGAAACAACGTAGAGGAAAACTCCTTCGCATTCGACTGGAGCAAACTCGCTGAATACTATTTCCAAGCTTACGAAGAAGCTGCTAAGAGATAATCCCTACCCTACTCTATGCGACTTTATGCAAAAATAATGGCGGCGATGCTAATAAACATCGCCGCATTTTTTCCCGTAATGGCACAGGACGCCTCAACGCTGCCAACATCCGGCACTGCGCTGCAAGATACCATTGCCCCTGCACAAGACACCACGCTCGCGCAGCAGGACACCACCGTAAGCAGCAACCCCGTACTTGCCAAATACAATGTGAACACCGCCTTTGAACCTGGCGAGGAGCTGATATACGACCTCAAATACGGCATCATAAAAGGTGGCGAACTCAAAATCAACGTCTATCTTGAGCCAGTAGGATACGACTACCTATTCCACGTCAGGGCGCGATGCTACACCACGGGAATGGTTTCCAAAATGGCAACAGTTAACGACATATACGAGAGCTACTTCGACATCGTTAACGGACTGCCAATGAAGGCGATACGCAATGTTACCGAAAATAATTACAAACGATACAACGAGGACCTATTCTTCCAAGATTCGTCGGTAGTCTATAGCATGAAAAGCGGACGCCATCAAGTGGCGTACCACACATTCGACCTCATCTCGGCGTTTTTCTACGCCCGGCGTTTCATCTTCGACAAGAAGTACGAAAAGAATGAGACAATGGGGCTCGACACCTGGTTCAACGAAAAACTCTACCACATCAAGCTCAAATACAAGTCAACCGAAAAATTCAAGACCAAATTCGGCAAGATGGAGTGCCTGCACTTTGTCCCCGTCCTCGAAGACAAATCCACATTCAAGAAGGAGGAAGACCTCGGCGCATGGTTCACCAACGACGGCAACTACGTCCCCGTAGAAATCCGCGTCAAGATGCCATTCGCCGACATTCACTGCATCCTGCGCAGTTACAAGAATCTCAAAAACAAAGACGGATTCTTGAAGGAATCTCACTAATCACAATAAAAACAAAGATTAACGCGACCGCCCAGTCATTTGCTGCCATCCACCACCTCGATTTTCACATCGTGATGACTTTTGCGCTTGCTCCAACCGATGCCAACCAAGAGAATCTTCTTTGAGAAGCCTTTCAAAGCCGCCGGGTAATTCTTGTTTTTGATTTGGTCGATTGCGCCTTGTGCTGATTTTTTTGCTTTGAGTTCGATGACGATGGCGGGGCGGGTGGATTTTGGCAGCGGCAAGAAAATCATATCCGCAAACCCCTTGCCCGCAGGCTGTTCACGGAAAATCTTGTAGTACCTTTTGGCGGCATAATACGCCAAAGTTATGGCACACGCCATTGAGTTTTCGTCCTTGTATTTGATAATCGACGACGCCTCAAAACGGTATTTGTCGAAAGCCTCCGAAATGTAGTCAACATCCTCGGCTATCGTCTTGTTAATCAGCGTCAGAGAATCGTCCAAAGCCTTCGACACCTCGCCCCAACCTGCGCGGCTTATCGAAAGTTCAAACTCCTGCGCAACCTCAGTATTAGGAATCCTGACGGTGCTGTCTTCGGGGTTGAAGGAAAGGTAGCCAAGATGCGCAAGCAAAGTGAGAACGTCGTCGCTTGTGTCGATATTTTTCATATCGTTGCGGAAACTTGCCGTTCTAATTGTAACGCTCTCGCCATTGAGCATCTTGATGATTTTTTGCTGAACATCATCGTGGTCAATTTCGATGTAATGCTCAATGGTTGTGTAAGATGCGGATTTTGACCAATGGCTGTTATAATTTCTTTTTTCTATCGACAACATCACCGAATTTGGATTGAACATTGATTTTTCATCACCGATGACGTAGCCGTCGTAGGCGTGTTTCATCAATTCAAAATCCATATTGAACTGGTCGCAGAGGGCTTTTACTTGATTGGCTGTAAAACCGTAAAACTGCGCTGTCCTACCCGGATCCACAACACTATACTCATCAAAATTATTCAACGCCGACTGCGCCTCAACCTTGATAATTGGCAGAATACCAGTCATATACACCAACAGGAACACATCGTCGGCAGTGTTGGATTTGAACATCGAGCGCAGAAAATTTACATACTTCTTTTGCGTCTTTTCATCAATTTCGCGCACCAACTTGTCCCACTCGTCGATGATAAGGATGAAACGGTCGCCAGTTTCTTGATGGATTTCGTCAAGCGCCTTGCTCAACAATTCTGTTTCTTTCAAAAACGGATACGACTCTTTTATGTCTTTAATCACTTCTTTTTGAGCCTCTTCCACAACACTTTGCTCATCCAATTCCGAAAATTTGTTCCAATCAATATAAATTATCGGATATTTGTTGAGATGCGTTTTGTAACTTGGAAGTTTGGCGATTTCTAAGTCATCAAACAATGACGCGGAATCTGATTTTCTATCGTAATAGGCATAAATCATCTTTGCGGCGACAGACTTGCCGAAACGCCGTGGGCGCGACACACATATATAGCGGTGTGGAGTGTCAATACATTCGTTCAGAATCTCCAACAGCCCCGACTTGTCTATGAAATCGGAGTTTCTGATGCCCTTAAAGGCAATATTGCCCTTGTCGATGAAAATGCCCATAATCTTGTGAATTAAGTTTTGGGCAAAGATAAAAATAATTTTTGAAAAAACTTTTTTGTTGTAACATGTTTTTGTATATTTGCTATCGGAATCTCGGCATATATTATTCCGATTTTCCGACGTATAATATTGTTACCGAAAGCGTTATGCTATTCTTATATTCGGAAATGTGAGAAACTTCTGATTTAGTGTAAGAGATTGCATGACGGTTTCGCCTACCGTGTAGGCGTAAATCGTTGTTGTATCTTTACACTAAGGTCATTCTCACAACCTCCGAATATGGATGCATATATGCGGTTTGCGCTTTTTGTGTATATAATCCTCCTTTCTAAACCGCAAAAGGAAAAAACTGATTGTTATGCGTAACCTTTCTGCCATTTTCGACACTAATGATCAAACATCAAAAGTTAAAGAAATGGCAATACACGTCGGACATCTTATAAAGGAGGTCTTTGACCGCCAAGGACGCCGCGCCACATGGTTCGCGTCGGAATTGAATTGCAACCGCGCCAACATATATAACATCTTCAACCGCGAGAATATCGACGTTGAAATGTTGATAAAGATTTCGTTGGTGTTGCAGCACAACTTTTTCCAAGACATTGCCAATCTGATAGATGACAAAACTTGTCAAAAATCATTAGACAATATGTCTGAAAATTTGATACAAAATGTCTAAAATCTCGATACGGAAAAATTTGGAGATGGAGGAGGATAGAGAGTAAATTTGAGGTTAGAAAATTTTAATGTTAAACCATTAAAACAGATAAAGAAAATGAAATTATTATGCATACTCTGGGATCTTGGGTGTCTTATTGGGACGTTCAGGGTGATTGCAAGTAGTAAAGGTGATGGTGCTGTTATCATTGGTGCTTTAATTGCCTTTGTATTGATTGCAGTGTTGCCGACCTGTTACTGTTTCAGAGAAAAAGATGATTCCTCCAAACGCCACCAACCAAAGTCATCTTCTCACGGAGAATCAAAAACAAATAGGAAACAACCTTCCTATCCAACTAACGGACTTGTATCCAAAGCATATCGCAATGAAACATATTATAAACGGTTAAAACGTCTTTGTAATCCCGAAAACTTTATGATTGATTATGATAAAGATAAGGTGGACATTGCCAACAATTTGTATTCTAAAATATTGAATACAAAATCAGATGATAAGTCAACTATAATTGAACTGATTGAAGAAGCGGAAGAAAATCTGCATATCAATTTTTTGGACGAAGTGGAGCTTACCCGACTGATAGACAAATTGAATCCAAAAAATTATATGAATCCATATGATGCAGAAAAAGTTTCGTTGGCAAATGAATTGTATGACAAAATCACCTGTTCTGATGTCAATCTGACGATCTACCTTCACATAAAGGAACAAGCCAAGCCTTTAACAGACTATTTAGAGCTGGTTCGTAAAACGCAACAAGAAGAAAACTGGAAGCGTCAAGTTGCAGCAAGACGCAAACAGGAAGAAGCTGAGTGCAATTTAACGATGGCAATAATAGGTCTTATAGCTGTTGCATTGGTGGTAGCTGTGGCGATTGTTGTTTTCCTCACTAAATAATTTTTCGCTTCCACCTGTAACCTTTCCGCCATTCCTGACACTAAGAGGAAAAGGAACAATGTCAAACCATTAAACTTTTACGACAATGAAAAGGATTGTAATTATGTTGATGATGATGATCGCTGCGCTGAACGTGTCGGCGCAGGAGGAGTTGTATGCGATTTTTGATTACAAGGATTCTGTATTGACGTTGTATTTTGGACGGTGCAACAATTGTAACGGAAGCATAGATAAAAATGATTTTTATCCAACGGATTGTATAAGGAAAATAGTAATCGATTCAACAGTAAAAAACTATTGGCCGAAAAGTTATAAAAATTTTTTTAGATGGTGCGACAGCGTTGAAGAAATTGTTGGTCTTAAATATCTTAATCCTCCATTGGATGGCGATATGTCTGAGATGTTTGCAAATTGTGCTAATATCGAAACTCTTGATTTAGAAGGTTTTGATACTCACGGTGTTAAAAATATGGAAGGAATGTTCTATGGGTGCAAAAAACTGAAAAAAATAGATTTGAGCGGTTTTGACACAGAAATGGTTACAAATTTGGCTTGGATGTTCAAGTGCTGCATAAGTATTGACTCTCTTGATCTTAGAAGTTTTGACACACGTAGTGTGTATAGAATGGAAGATATGTTCGAGGGATGCAGCAACTTGAAATCTGTTGACGTTAGTAGTTTCAACACCGAAAATATAGTCGTTATGTGCGGAATGTTCGCTAATTGCACATCTCTGAAAACAATAGATTTGAGCAACTTTACAAGATGGAGAGAATACACGAGGTATTCTAATATCGACAAAATGTTTTCAGGATGTCATTCACTTACAACAATCTATGCAAGTTGCAATTGGAATATGGAAGGTTTTCAAGATTTTGGAATATTTACAGATTGTTATAGTCTTTACGGTGGACAAGGCACACATTACATTGGATACAGCAATGGCGATGAGTACGCTCGAATCGACAAAGGCGCGGAATGTCCTGGCTATTTTACTCTCAAAGGACAACCATTGTTTTGGTCAAAGGCTTACACAGTCTTAAAAGATTCAGTACTTACCTTTCGTTATTCTGACACAAAGCCCATTGATAATGATTATTACCTTTTGGGAGGATACTGTAACAACAACAGCAAAATCAAGACCGTTGTTTTTGACAAATCATTCAAAAAATACTATCCAAAGTCATGTGCCAATTGGTTCAGTGGCTTCAACAATCTAATTGAAATTATTGGTATGAACAAATATCTCAATACCGACAGCGTTACGGATATGCAAAAGATGTTTTATGGATGCAATAGTATCAAGACGGTTGATTTAAGCGAATTTAACACTTCTGATGTACGCAAAATGTCATCGATGTTTGAAGATTGCCATAACCTACAAACTATTTTTGTTGATGGTGATTGGAAGACAGATTCCGTAGTCAGTTCCAAATATATGTTTGCCGGTTGTTGGAATCTTTACGGTGGTCAAGGCACTAAATACAAATGGGTTGACGGTAACAATGAGTTTGGCAGTGGCAACGAACCAATTAAATATGCACATATTGACGGAGGCGAAGACAATCCGGGATTTTTGACAGCAATCGGACAGCAACCTTACGAACCGCCTACAACAAAGGAAGAATCCATAATTGAAGTAATTCAAAATAATAAACCAATTGATTATAGTTACTTATTTTCTCCTGTGATTGATTCTTTGGCATACGCAGTGTTGAAAGATTCTGTTTTGACATTTTATTATGGAGGTGGCAGACCCGAAGACGCATTTGAAATCAAATCGTATAAACCGTTATACAATGATGATTTGCCAAATGAAGATTTTATTGTAGATAAGTATGACCTTAACGTGCGGACGCCGAAATGGAACACCCGTAGCAACGAAATTAAAAGAGTAGTTTTTGATTCTACGTTCAAAAACTTTCGCCCGACATCTTGTTATGAATGGTTTTCGAGATGTTGCAATCTGACTGAAATTGTTGGAATGAAAGAAAACCTCAACACTGAGGACGTTGTGTATATGTCGGCGATGTTTTTGGGCTGTATCAAATTGAAAGACATAGATTTAAGCGGTTTTTATACGCAAAAAGTCAAAACGATGCATAGTATGTTTTCATGTTGCGAGTCAATTGAAAGTCTTGATTTAAGCAATTTTAAAACTGATAGCCTAAAAAGCACTGTTTTTATGTTTGATAATTGTACCAATCTTAAATATCTTAATTTAAACGGGTTCAACACATCTAATGTCAAGAATATGGGCAGTATGTTTTATGGTTGCAAGAGCCTTGAAACAATTGATTTGAGCGGGTTCAATATTGATAATTGTGAAAACATGTCGTTTATGTTTGCGGAAAGCGGAATCAAGCAAATTGATTTAAGCGGATTCCAATTCAAAGAACGTAAAGCACATAATTTTATGGAAGGATTGTTTATGAATTGCAAAAATCTTAAATCGTTAGACATCAGTCATTTTAAGAATGTCGGTTATGGCAAAGGAATGTTTTTCGGATGCAGCAACCTTAAAGATTTGAAGTTGTTCGCACCTTGTTTTGACGACGATGACGAATACTATTTTGGTGATTTTACGGGCTTGTTTTATGGGTGCGAAAGTTTGGAAGAATTAGATTTAAGCGTCCTAAAAAGAGTTGATTGTCCGTTAATGTCGTATATGTTTGCCAATTGTTTCAATCTAAAAACCATCTTCGTGGACAATGATTGGAATTATCATTTTGCAACACCTGTATATTATGATGACAGTAGTTCAGAACAATATGTCTACAATACTATGGAAACAACTGATATTTTCAAAAATTGCTATAATCTTGTCGGAGGCTGTGGCACGAAATATAGTCCCGCAAATAAAAGTAACTTTTTGTATGCGCAAATTGATTATGGTGATGGTAGTCAAGGATATTTCACAAAGAAAACACCGATTTCAAAATCTAACCACAAATCAAAAGTGTGGATCCCTGCGCAATCAAAAGAGATTACGTATTTTGATGATGTAGAAAGAAAATATGTAGAAATCAGCAAATGGGGTTTTGTCAATCAGAACGGAGAATGGATTGTAACACCAAAATACGACAAAGTTGAGAAGTATAATAATGACGGCTATGCCAAAGTTTTTTTTAACGGACAGTCCAAGTATATCGACAAGGACGGCAATTATGTTGATTACGAAGGAAAAAAGGATGAAACGGGACAGCATAATTGGGATTCTGGTAATGTCAAAAAATTCAAAGTTATTCAAGAAAATGGCAGATACGGTTACATAAAAGACGAAACAGATACAATCGTAAAGCCGATGTTTGATTATGCTTGGAATTTTGACCGTTACGGATACGCACAGATAAAAATCAACGACAAATTAGGATTTATAGACACATTGGGAGCAATTGTCGCAGAACCGATATTTGACGTTGTGAAAGAAGAATATTGGGAAGATTGTCTTGTTGTATCTGTAATGATTGACGGCAAATGGTGTTTCTTCAACAAAAAAGGACACTACTTTTTTGAACTAAACGCGGATGAGGTTTGCTCTTTTGACAAATATGGTTTTGCTCGTGTCAAAATTGATGGTAAATGGGGTTTTGTTGACACGGCAGGGAAATATACCATTGAACCGATAATCGAAGAATTGTCCACTTCGGACAATAATTGTTATTTGTCGGTTATGATAGACGGCAAATGGGGTGTGGTAGATAGTACTCGCAGAATAGTAGTCCAACCTCAATTTGAGGACGTGGATTGTTATATGCTCGAAGACTTTGGTCTTGCACCTGCAAAAATCAATGGTAAGTGGGGATATGTCAATGCAAAAGGCAAGTGGATTATAAAGCCAAAATTTGATTGGGCGTATAATTTTTATAATTCATACACAACTATCAAGCTAAATGAAAGAAAAGGAATTATCAATAAAAAAGGAAAGTATTATTTGTTTCCCTCAGAACCCGCATTTGATTATATTGAAAAAAGGGATTTTGACCATCTGCCTTATGCAAGAATTTCAAAACGTAACAAGTATAATTCGACTTATGACAAGATTGGGCTGGTAGACAAAAAAGGAAACATACTTATAGAGCCGAAGTTTGCAAAAATCAAGTTTTTCAAAGGTGTAATTTTGGCAAAAGAAGCATACAACGGCAAGTGGGGCATTATTGACAAACGTGGGAATTGGATTCAAAAGCCTATATTTATAGAGATTGGTAATGAATACGATTGGTATTATGATTGATTGCACCAATTTGATTTGCAAATTGAAATATTATTGTCTAACTTTGTGTCAAATGAAGTAATCCAAACAAAAACCCAAACTTATGATATATCTTGAAAATTTTTCATTGGTTTCGGAAGATATGGAGTGGGATGTTCTTCGCAATATGACCCACGCCTTATATGATTCGTTTTATCCGTTTCAAATTTTTCCGCACGACAAAAAATTGGGAAAAATTGTATTTGCCGACATAACAATCTTTTGTGGCAGCAACGGTTCTGGCAAAAGTACCGTCCTCAACATTATTGCCGAAAAACTTAGGCTAAACCGTGAAACGCCTTACAACAAAACGGATTTTTTTGACCCTTACATCGAAAGGTGCGGATACAATATGTTTAGCAACAACAGAGAAAAATTGTACAATTTGATGAAAATTTCTCGGATAATTACAAGCGACGATGTATTCAATCACATTATTTCTGTACGAAAGCGTAACGAGGACAAAAATTTTAAACGAAGTTTGATTTTCGACGAATCATCAGACAGCGATTTTAGACAAAATATTCGACGTCAAGGTTTTGATGCCACCGACCCAAAAAGCATTAAAACCTATCAGGATAATTACGAAAAATTCAAAAATCCTGTCAAATATATCCGCAAATCCGGCAATGTTGACGAGCGGACATATTCCAACGGCGAAACAGGGTTCAGATATTTTACAGATGCCATTCAGCCCGGCGGACTTTATCTTTTGGACGAACCCGAAAACTCACTCTCGGCTGAAATGCAGATTGAACTTATGCATTTTTTGCACGGAATGGCAGGTCGTTACGAGTGTCAGTTTATAGTTTCTACACATAGTCCGTTTTTGCTATCGTTGCCCGGAGCTAAGATTTTCAATATGGATTCAGAACCCGTAAAAACTTGCAAATGGACAGATTTGCCCAATGTCAGGATTTTTTTCGATTTTTTTATCGAGAGAAAGGAAGAGTTTTGAATTGGTCCGTCATAAGCGATGTCGAATTTGAAATTTCCTTATACATATCCAAGAACATCTGCTCGTCAATCTGTTGCTTGGCGGTGTCGTCTATTGCATCCTCAAAGCCGGTGAGGGCGGAGAATGGCGCAAACTGTGCGGCACGCGCCTCCATCGACATCTGCGGATGACGTGTGGAAACGTGGTGCGGCAGGTTTATAATATCTGAATAATCGTCGTTCATGCCTTGTGTCCTCCTATCTGTTGGTTGCGTTGTATGGCTGTGGCGCCGTCGCCGAAGTTGAGCCCTTTGAGGATGGCGTTGTTGCCAAAACGATGTTTTATGGCGAGCCGCGCCTCCTGCATACGTCGCTCCTTGTCGAGAGCTTCTTGGTGCTGTTGTCGTTGATATTCAAGCATTTTATAATCAGTAAAAAGATCAAGCTGCACTGCCGACGGCTTTTGCATGGCGATCTTTTCGAGGGTAACATTGGCGGCAATGGTGATGCGCCTCACCAATAGCAACGGATTTACTATGCGGTCGTAGAGGTCGAGTATTGCGTCTATTATCATCTTCGACGACGATGTTGGCTCTGGCGGCGTAGCTGTGCCGTGGGCGTATTTTGGCACTTGACGACCGTAATGGTCGATGCGTATTTCGCCGTGGTACTTGGCGCGGACATCGGGATTGGCAAGGCTCTCGCGGTCGTAGCCGATGGTGAGTGTCATCTTGTTGGTGACGATGCGCCTTTCCACAAGCTGCAACGACAATGCATCAGCCATCTCCTCCATCACAATACGCGCCTTCTTAAATGTATATGGCGACTGCAACACCTGTCCGCTGCTTATTGAATTGGTGGCGGGGCGGTACGACTTTATGTAATCCATCGTGCAAGGCTCCCAGCCCCAGGCGTGGTCGATAAGGAGTTCGGCATTGACGCCAAACATTCTGTAAAGCAATTCTTCGTGCTGGAGCGACAGCCTTGCTATCTGCCCCATAGTTTCGATGCCAATGGCGGCGAGCTTGGCGGCAGTTCCCTGCCCCACCCTCCAAAAACTCGTCAACGGCCTGTGATTCCAGAGTTGCTGACGGTAAGAGAGCTCGTCGAGTTCGGCAATGCGCACACCGTCCTTGTCGGCGGGGATGTGCTTGGCTACTATGTCCATGGCGATTTTGCAGAGGTACATATTGGTGCCAATACCAGCCGTGGCGGTGATTCCGGTGCGACTAAGCACGTCGCGGATTATCTTGGCGGCGAGCTGATGGGCAGTCATCTTATATATGCGCATATATGACGTTACATCCATAAAAACCTCGTCGATGCTATATACATGGATGTCTTCGGGCGCAACGTATTGAAGGTAAGTATTATAGACTTGCGTGCTTACCTCGATGTAATGCGCCATTCTCGGCGTGGCGGCAATGTAGTCGAGCTGCCAATCAGGATGCTGGCGCAGTTCGTTGGCGTCTATCGACTTGCCCGCAAATTCGGTGATGCCGGCGCGGCGTTTGCGCTCGGTGTTGATTTGCCTCACCCGTTGCACTACTTCAAAAAGCCTTGCCCGTCCCGGTATGCCGTATTCCTTGAGCGACGGCGACACGGCGAGACAAATCGTCTTGTCGGTGCGTGAGGTGTCTGCCACCACGAGGTTGGCAACAAGCGGGTCGAGCCCTCTGTCCACACATTCTGCCGAGGCGTAAAACGATTTGAGGTCGATAGCTATGTATGTGCGTTGATTTTCCATACCGCCACGATGCATAATGATTGTTGTATTTACTTGTAAAAAAGCGCAATCCGGTTATGGTTGGTGATACCCGGAATTGCGCCAAAAATAAAAAAATAACTCGACTAATAAAAAAAATATCCTTTGCGTCAGCCTTGCGGCGACTTTATCTTGTTTTCAATCTCAAATGCCATGTCCCTGAACTTTTCGTCGGTCTCTATCTGCTTGGCAACGGTCTTGCAGGCGTACAGCACCGTGCTGTGGTCTCGATTGCCAATTGCAATACCTATCTGCTTGTACGGCAAATCGGTAAGCTGTTTGGCGAAGTACATTGCCAATTGTCGTGCCGTTGCAATCTCCTTGGCGCGTGATTTGGAGCTCAACACCTGTTCCTTGATGCCAAAATGACCGCACACAACCTTTATGATGTGCTCCACGGTGTATTTTTCGGGTTCGGAATTTTTGGTGATTTTGCCGAGAAGCTGCTTGGCGACATCGAGAGACAGCTCCGTGCGGCTGAATGTGCTATGTGCAAGCAGCGAAATCAACGCCCCCTCGAGGTCGCGGACATTGGAGACCACTGTTTCGGCAATGTATTGCAATATGTCTTCCGAAATCACCATGCCGTCGTTGTAAGCCTTGCGCTTGAGTATGTTGAGGCGCGTGGCGTAGTCGGGCATAGTAACCTCCACCGTAAGACCGCACCTAAACCTTGTAAGCAGCCTTTCGTTGAGCCCCTTGAGCTCCACGGGCTTGGTATCGCAAGTGAGGATTATCTGCTTGCCGCTCATATAGAACGAATTGAATATGGCGAAGAATGTGTCCTGTGTGCCTACTTTGCCCGCAAACTCCTGCACATCGTCGATGATGAGCACATCAAGCATCTGGTAAAAATGCACAAAATCATTGCGGGTGTTGTTGCGGCAGGCATCGGTATATTGCGTCTGAAATTTGTTGGCCTCCACATAAAGCACTACCTTGTCGGGGAATTTTTCCTTGATGGAATTGCCAATCGCCTGGGCGAGGTGCGTCTTTCCCATTCCAGAATTGCCAAAAATCATGAAGGGGTTGAATGGATTGTGCCCCGGCTTGCTTGCGATGGATTCGGCGGCGCGGCGTCCGAGCTTGTTGCACTCGCCCTCCACAAAATTCTCCATCGTGTAGTTGGGATTGAGGCGCGAATCGAGCGACACTTTCTTGATACCCGGCGTGGAAAATGGGTTGGGAATCTCGTGTCCAGGCTGCGGCGCGGGATTGGGCGGCGGCAAAGCGTTGTTGCGGTTGCCCGATACGCTGAGCGAACCCTTGTCGGCACTCTTGTCCATGATGATATTGTACCTGAGCTTTGCGTTGACACCAAGCTCCTGCTGCAACGCCTTGCGAAGCAATTCTACATAATTGGCCTCGATATACTCATAGACGTATGCCGACGGCACTTGTACGGTAAGGGTACAATCCTCCACCTTCAAGGGCACTATCGGCGCAAACCAAATCCTGAAACTGTTTGCGTTGATATTGTTCTTGATAAATTGTAAACAATTGTCCCATATTTGACGTACAGAGTTGTCCATTGTCGGTGTTTTCCTTTGTAAGTTCGTTGCTAAATTAACAATAAAATTGCAATCGCGAAAATGCTTTTTTGGTATTTTTTTTCTGACGGTTTTTATATGTATAACAATCAGAATGTTATCGGCGAAAAAATTTTTTGATATTTTTTTCAGGCGTGTCTTGGAAGCTCGCATATTTCGAGGTCGGAAATTTCGCCCTTGTCAATCTTGAATCTTACCGCCGTGCGCCTGTCATGGAATCCCGACAAGCCCGCCGCACCCGGGTTCATTGCGATGCATCCGTATTTTTGGTCGTATATAATTCGCAGGATGTGAGAATGTCCGCACACGAAAATTTTGGGAGGATTGCTGGCGAGCAAAGTCCTCACTCTCGGATCATAATGCCCCGGGTAGCCGCCAATATGCGTCATGTAAACGTCGGCACCCTCCACCTCAAAACGTTGCTCCAACGGATACACGAGCCTTGTCTTTTGGTCGTCCATATTGCCGCATACAGCGGTGAGCGGCTTATAATCGGCTATGCGCTGCGCCAATTCGAGCGAGCCAATGTCGCCGGCGTGCCATAGCATATCGCATGGCGCAAAAAAGTCATAAAACTTGCTGTCCAAGTGTCCGTGTGTATCTGAGAGTAGTCCTATTGTCTTCATTTTGAGGTGATTGTGATGTCTTCCACGGTGGATGTTGCCGAGCCGTCGCGGAAGATTGTAGTTATTTTTTGTCCTTTTTCCAATTGTGCGGCAGAGGTCAATGGCTTGCCGTCGATGGTTACGTAAGTATAGCCGCGCCTTAGTATCTTGTCAGGGCTACTTGCCTCTATGCGCGCCTCAGCCATTTTAAGCCGTGCGTCGGCCCGCACAAGTCGGTTTTTGATACGGCTAATGATTCTATCCCACGCCCTATCGATGTACGCCACTTTGCCCGCCATAGTCATCGACACCTTGCGCATAATTGCAGCCGCCTTGGCGTCCACAGCCATATCGCAGCCATGCGCTCTGTCAATGAGATATTGCGCCACAGCCGTCGGTGTCTTGAGCGGGGTATTGGCAACGAGATCGGCGATGGATTCGTCCCTGTCGTGCCCTATGCCCGTAATCACCGGCAATGGAAATTGGCAGATGTGTTGACATATCGACAATTGGTCGAAGCACGCGAGGTCGGTCTTGCTGCCGCCGCCACGGATTATTACCACGCAGTCGTATTGGCTGCGAAGTTCGGCAATGGCGTCGAGCTGTTGTATAATCGACGACGCCGCACCGTCGCCCTGTACCGACGCTTCAAACAATGTTGTCGCAAATTTGTAACCGTATTGATTGCCGTGCAGCTGCTTGGCAAAATCGCCGAAGCCCGCCGCTGTGGCAGACGATATTACGGCTATCCGCTGCACAAGCCTTGGCAAGGAGAGGCCCTTGTTCATATCAAAAATACCATCAGCCTTGAGCTGATTGATGGTGCGCTGTCGCTGCATGGCTATTTCGCCCGCGGTGTATTCTGGGAGTATGTCGGTGATATTGAGGCTAAGGCCGTAAATCTCGTGGAATGTTACTTTGGCCTTCACCATTATCTTGATGCCCGTCTGGAGCTGCCGCCCCGTAGTTGACTCAAAATAAGCCTTTATCATCCTGAATTGCGACGCCCAAATCGTTGCACGTGCTTGCGCGATGATTTGGTCGCCGCCTTCGGACTTCTCCACGAGGTCAAGGTAGGCGTGTCCGCTACGGTTGACACTGAGCGAATGTATCTCGGCGATTACGATATATGCATTGGGTAAGCCTTGGTCTATTGTACGACGTATGAGCGTGGTAAGCCCATACAGAGAGATGGCGTTGTCGGGAGTGGGCTGCATGTTGGGTTATTGTTCTACGATTTCAAAAACATCTTCGTCGGCAGCCTTCATGAAATACTGCTCACGTGCAAACTTTTCGAGGTTGTTGTCGTTGGTCTGCAATTCGGAATACATTGTCGAGTCGTTTTGAATCTTATTGACATAGTATTGCTTTTCGACCGTGAGCGCGTTGATGCTCTGTTTTATCTTCCATTGCAACAGCCAGCTGTATTGGTCAAAAAAAGCAACCCATACCACAAATATGATGATGGCACACCATATTTTATGCTTCAAGGCGACTGAAATGATATTTTTTATTTTTCCGTAAGTAGTCATGACATTTGGCTTTTTTATCGGTTGCAAATATAATAAAAAAAGTGTTTACTGCGAAAAAAATTTCAAAAAAAAACTTCCGATTTTTTTATCAATATTTTTTCAATAAAAAAGTTTTGTCGTTTGCAACAAATGGCATAATTTAGCCGCAAAATTGAAAACTTCAAAATAAGATGAAACAGATACAGAATCTAATGAATTACCGTCCGAGCGTGAAGGTTGTTGACGCGACGCTCAGGGACGGCGGACTTGTCAACGAGTTCAGGTTCAGCGATGAATTTGTTGACGCGCTCTACAAAACCAACCTCGCCGCCGGCGTGGATTATATGGAGTTTGGCTATAAGGCCGACAAGAATATGTTTGACGTCAATGCTTTCGGCAAATGGAAATTTTGCAACGACGACGACATCCGCGCCGTTGTGGGCGAAAACGACACGCCGCTCAAAATCGCCGTGATGGCTGACGCGGGCCGTTGTAACTACAAACAGGACATCATCAACCGCGCCGACAGCCCTATCGACCTCATCCGCGTGGCTACTTACATCCATCAGATGCCCACCGCAATTGATATGATTGAGGACGCGAAGAAGAAAGGTTACGAGGTAAGCTGCAACATTATGGCGGTCTCCACGGCTCAGGAGAGCGACGTGAAGACCGCCTTGGAAATGCTGGGCAAGTCGCCAGTGGACTGCGTGTATATCGTTGATAGCTACGGCTCTCTGTACCCCGAACAGATTCAGAGGCTTGCGGCTTTTTACAAGACTTACACCGAGCAATACGGCAAAATCCTCGGCATCCATGCCCACAACAATCAACAACTCGCCTTTGCCAACACCATCGAGGCTGTGGCTGACGACGTTGATTGGCTCGATGCCACCTACGGCGGAATGGGTCGCGGCGCGGGCAACTGTGCAATGGAACTCCTACTCGGCTTCCTCAAAAATCCGAAGTACGATGTGTTCCCGGTATTGAAGTTCATCGAAAAATACACCGCACAAGCCAAGGCAGAGGGCGCAGTATGGGGCTATGACGTTCAGTATATGATTACAGGACTCCTCAATCAGCACCCCCGCACCGCAATCGCCTTCACGAAGGAGAAGCGCGGCGACTACTCCAATTTCTATAGCGAAACGGTTAATCACGAATAAATTTAGTTATTTTTTTGGTAACTATAATTTAATTGTGTAAATTTGCAGTGCCGGGGCGGTTGAGAGCCACCCGACTTAGAGCCACGAAAGGGGCAACCCCAGAGTGGCTCGTTTTTAATATGAAAAATATTAATTATGATGACCGTAAAATTAGACAAAAAAGAAAACACGCTTGTTGATGCGCTGTGGGGTTTTTATATCTTGCAGAATGTCAATGTCAAAAAGGCGTTTCTTCAGAGGATTGAATCAGAGGACTACAACGAAACAGAAGACGCTTTGACATTAAGTCAACAAGAAATGGTTAAAGAAAGCTTTACAAACGCTTACGCCGACCTCCTCGCCGGAAAGGTAAAACATAATGCACGTAATTTATTCGCTAACAAATGAATGTTATACAATTAATCCGCTAAATTCTTCTGCAAATTTAGCGGATTAATTATTTCTACTCCTCCACCCATACCAGTGCGCAGACTTCTATCGTGATGTAGATGTCATTGTCGGAGGCAGGGTTTTCGAGGCCGAGATACCACGATGCGCCTTCGTCAACGGGTTCGTCAACGGCTACAAAACCGCTGTTGATGTTGGTGCGGGTGGCGTCGGTGAAATACTCAAACGAACCGCTCTTGTCGGTGAAAACATCGATTGCGTGATTGTCCTTGATTAAGAAAATATTGCAATCGGTGTCGCCGGTTGGCACGTAGAGCGAACTCATTGCGTCGAGGTTGATGCCGTTGTCGAGATCCACGGTGCGGCTCAATGCGTCGTAAAAACGCAGATTGGGCGAACTATTTTGCTTGGACGTTACCGAAACCGCATAAAACCACTGTTCGGTGTTCCTCGGCAACTTGATTGTGAGGAAATTCCTATTGTTGGCGTCGCCGGTGTAATTGAGACCGTGGATAGTCATAAGCGTCTGATTGACAACAGGTTTCAATGTGTAATAACCGTGCTGAACGCCGCCGAGATTCAATTCCACACTTTTGGTGTCGCCATCTACAACGCTCACGGCAACATATTCGATGTAGCGGTCATCACTGTCAAAAAT
Organism: Bacteroidales bacterium UBA3824; assembly: GCA_002393195.1. GTDB lineage: Bacteria > Bacteroidota > Bacteroidia > Bacteroidales > UBA3824 > UBA3824. Next base: position 23,095 of record DGIK01000125.1, read on the forward strand.
CGCGAAATAATACATCTCGTCGTCGCCATTGAAATCCACATCAAAAGTTACCTCGCCGTAATCGTCGCTCTCGGCATGTCCGTCGGCGTAAAACGGCTTGAAGAAATGCGAATCGGGAGAATGCCTCGATTCAAACATATAGACGGTCTCGCCCCTCAAATTTGCGTTGCGATCCTTTACCGTAACGTGGATTCGTGCCGTGCCCCTGTCGCCCCAGTCGTCGTCGCAACCCGACCATACGGCGCACATTATCAGGCAGATGCAGATGAAAAGTTTTTGTTTCATAATCAAAAAAATTGGTTTAAATATTTAGATGCAAAAATATAAAAAAAATGAATAAAACAATCCGCCACATCTGCAATTAATACAGGTATGGCGGATTATAATTAATAATTAATAATTAATAATTAAAAATTGAAAATTGAAAATTGAAAATTGAAAAGTCAATAATTCAAAAATCAACTAATCTCCAAATCACTTCTCCACATCCACCAACCTCAGATAGAAAATGCTTGGAGCCATTGTTCCGTTGTTGGCTTTGAGGGTGAAACGTATTGATTGTTTGGGTTTTCCGTCGGCGTCGAGGAGCATTTCTTCGGGTATCGGGAACTCCTGATTGAAGAAGCCCGAACTCTCAATAGAGGGATGCGTGGCGGGTGTTACCCAATTCTCTGCGAGCGGCTTGCCGTCGATGTAAATGCTGCAACGGCGGTTGCGGTCGTTGTTGGTGAAACGGAGCATCAACGCAATGTTTTTGGTTGGCAGGGGCTGAGTATTGTTGCTGCGGAGATTGGTGAGTGTGAACGAAACTTCCTGATTGTTAGGAATTTCGCGGTAACTTTCGCTGTTCCAATTGCCCTTTCTGCCAGGGTCGGATGCGTAGATGACGTGTCCAGCCTCGCTCTGTTGTTCGCCTGCCGCCACAAAATCTATCGTCCTCGCTTCGAGCGCGGCGGCAATGCTATCTGCCTTTACCATAGGACTTTGCGCATATTTTTCTGGCGTCTGGGCGTACCAATAACAAGAATAGCGGGCGTGTTGGATTTCATAAAACGGTTGCAAAGTGAGCGTGGGCCACTTGCTGCGTCCAACTTCCGACGGCTGAATCGTGTATTGCAACTTGCTGACATCCTTGGGGTTGATGCGGCTGAGCAATTTGCCACGGTCGCCAATCAACATCGGTGCAAACGACAGCGACTTCTTGGTGCCAACTGCGCCCGGCGAGTGTCCCATGCGGCTGTCGTCGGCGTATTCGTTGCGGAGTTTTTCGTAGGGAAGACCGGTCTTTGTGGCTTCCGATTCATTCTCGGCGGTAGTCTTAGCGGCAAGGAGGATGGGGCCAACCTTAAACGCCACATAATCAGTGTAGTTGGGGCAATCCTCAACCCTCAATGTCATCGGCAGCGAAACCTTCACAACCTCGCCAGCCTTCCATTTGCGGGTGATTTTTACGTAGCCAGCCTTGCCGTTGTCCTGAATGTTGGATTTTGCCGGTGCTTCCACCTTGTAACCGCTTGTAACCCAGGACGGACGGCGGATTGCGAGAGTGAATTTGCCGCCCTTGGTGATGCGGATTGTTGTGGCTTGTTCGTAGGGGAAATTGGTGGTCTGTTCCACGCCAAAACGTTGATTTTCAAGCCTTGACGGTGTAAACAAGTTGACAAAGAGCGTGTCCTTGTCGTGGGTGTAGATGAAATGTCCGTATTTGCTGTGATTTTCCATGCCTGTGCCAACGCAGCACCACATACCGCTATTTACCTGAGAATAAATGCGATAGCCCTGCGGACGGAGTGTCGTGAAATACACATAACCGCCCGTCTGGGGGTCTTGCGTGGAGAGAATGTGATTCCACATTGCAGCCTCATAAAAATCGGCGTACCTCACGTCGTGGGTGTCGTCAAAGAGGTTTTCCGAAAGTTTCAACATATTGTTGGTGTTGCAAGATTCGGGGCCTTCGAGGTTGGTCATGTAACTCTCGCAACGGTCGGCGGGCAAGAAATGTTCGCCCACGGAATTGCCGCCGATGCATACTGTGCGGTGCGTAGCCACGTCGTCCCAAAAATTGAGTACCGAAGCCGCGTAGTCGCCGTGATTGTGGTTAGAATTGTTGGCGTCCACTTGGTCAATGCGCTCAAAACCAATGTATTTGGGGACTTGGGTGTTGGCGTGTTTGCGGTCGAGAAAAGTCTTGCTGTATGCGCCAGCCTTGCCCTGCATACCGTCAATCATCTGACGGTGAGAGAATTTCACCGCACCGTCGAGGTACTTCTTGTCGCCAAAAATCTTGTAAGCGTCCGCCAAAGTTTCATTGACACCGCCGTGCTCCCATCCGAGGATGCCCTGCATCTGTTGATCGTCGAGTTTGGAGACCACATTGATGGTCCAATCGCTCAACCTCCTGAACAATTCCTTGCCCAACTCGCTGCCGGCATAGACATACGCATCTCTCAGACCTGCAAGCACTTTGTGTTGACAATAGAACGGCACCATACCGCCAAATTTGCGGAAAGCGTCGAGTTCGCCCTTGTAAAGTCCGCGCCACATTTCTGTATAAGGCTGACCGCCAATGAAGCCCTCCATACCTTCAGTGTTGCCGTTGTAAGCGTCCTGACAATCCTTCATGATTTCGAGACAGTAGTTCATACGGTCGAGGCATTTTTGGGCGAGCGGCGCAAGCTCGGCATCGTTTTTCATAGCCGAATACGCAAGCGCGAGAGCCGTAATGTAATGACCTCCAACGTGTCCCTCCAGCGACCACGAATAATCGCCCCAGTTGCGGAACGACGGATGTTTGGTCAGAAAATCCTGATACTTGCCGCTGTTCAAATGCGCCTCACGCACAAACGGCGCCATCAGCCTGTCGGCATCATAACGGAGCAAGAGTTCCGCATTGACCTTCATTGCGTTGCGCATCGGTCCACCCGTCAGAATCACCTCGTTGAGGTCAAAATGCTGCGGATACAGGATGCTCTGCGCGTCGGCAACGCAGCCTCCCGCCATGCAAGCCGCAACCAATACAGTCTTCAATAACTTGTTTTTCATTTGTTAAATTTAAGTGTTTGTAGTGTAATATGAATAATTTAAATCTGGTCGAGCGTTTTGCCAAGCAAGTCTACCGCCTCCTCAATTTGCTCATTTTCAATGATAAGCGGCGGCGTGAATCGAAAACAATGGTCCTTGAAAATGAACAAATCCATCAAAATGCCGTTCTCGATGCACTTATGAAGGAATTTGAACATATCAATATTTTCATCGACCTCGGCGGCGCGAAAAAGTCCGAGCCCCCACGTGCGCTTCACTTTGGGATGTTTAGCCATCAATTGCTCAAAATAGTCGCCCTTTGCATTGGCTTTTTCGGCGAGATTTTCGTCGATGATTACATTGAGACTCGCCAAACCAGCCGCCGCGCTCACGGGATGACCGCCAAAAGTTGTGATGTGTCCGAGTGGCGGCGTGCAGAGATCCTGCATGATATTTTTGTTGGCGACGAAAGCACCGATTGGCATACCGCCGCCCATTCCCTTGGCAAAATTCACGATGTCGGGCACAACGTCAAAATGTTGAAAACCAAACATTTTGCCCGTGCGACCAAATCCCATCTGCACCTCGTCAAAAATGAGCAACGCGCCAGTTTCGGTGCATTTTTTTCTCAATGCCAACACCCATTCCTTGTCGGGAATCACAAGTCCGCCCTCGCTCTGAATCGCTTCCGTAATCACACAGGCGGTCTGTTCTGTGATTTGGGAGAGGTCATCCATGTTGTTGAAATTCAGCCTCTTGACATCTTCCAACAGCGGTTTGTAAGCCTGATTGTATTCATCTGCGCCCCAAATGCTCATCGCTCCAATCGTGGAGCCGTGGTAAGCGTTTTTGAAAGAAATGATTTCCTTTCTGCCAGTATGACGCTTGGCGAGTTTAAGAGACCCGTCCGTAGCCTCCGAGCCGCTGTTAACGAAGAAAACATTGTTCAGCTCCGGCGGCAACACTTCCGTAAGTCGCTTTGCAAAAAGCACTTGCGGACTTTGCACGATTTCACCATAGACAGTGAGGTGCAAATATTTGTCAATCTGATTTTTGATGGCTTTCACGACTTCGGGATGCCTGTGTCCAACATTGGAGACCGACACGCCCGACACCACGTCGATGATGCGGCTGCCGTCGGGACGATACATATAGATGCCCTCGGCGCGTTCCACCTCCGCCAAAAGCGGTGTAAACGACGTCTGCGCCACGTGGCTGAGGAAAAGCTGACGGTTAGTTGCTAACATATTGATTTATAACTAATGTTATTGTTGTTATTCTTACAATTATTTTCGATTTGCAAAGTAACAAATAAAAAACGACATATCAAAAAAAGATTTCAATAATAAAAAACATAAGTTGTAACGCACTGACAATCAAGAATGAAAATTTTTTTTAAAAAAAATATGTCTAAAAATTTTGTAGGAATCCAAAAACTATCTACCTTTGCAGCGCAAAACAAAACAATGGAGAGATGGCCGAGTGGTTTATGGCACCGGTCTTGAAAACCGACGAGGGTAACACCTCCGGGGGTTCGAATCCCTCTCTCTCCGCTTTTTTTATGTACCTACCTTTCGGAAAAACATTCGGGGCATAGCGCAGTCCGGTTAGCGTATCTGCTTTGGGAGCAGAGGGTCGTGAGTTCGAATCTCACTGCCCCGACTTTTTAAAGTGGCATATCCTCAGGAACAACTTCAGGAACAAATCCATCGGAACTAAAATACAATTTTGCAACTATCGCCAACGCAATTGCAAGACGTGCAACAAGTTCCAAATGTGAATATCTTTCACCGAACCATTTGAACAAGACCGTATTAACATTCTGATTGACTGACGACGGAACGCCTCTAAGCGGTTTTTCTCCATGCGGGTCATACGCCGGCGGCGTCATTTTTGGGTCTTTATCCTTGTCCTTGTTTATATTAAAAAGATGGTAAAACAAAATTGCAACACCAGGCAAACCGCTTACCATGAGCATTACACTCGCTCCCGGATAGTGTTGAATCCTGAATAAAATTCCCATCGACATAATCGAGAAAACCAATGTTTGAGATGTCGCTACTGACGAAACGCCTACTCCCTGACGCCTACATTGGCAGCGCACCCATCTCCGGCACATCCGCCGAATCCGAAAAAAAAATCCAAAATTTCAAAGAAAAAAATTGGCAAAATGGATTTAATGATGTAACTTTGGAGCAATTAGATAACATCATAAATGACATCCAAAATGGCAGAATCGAAACAGACACAGGCAGAAGACTTAGGCGAATTGCAAGCCAATCCTCACGCATTCAATTGCCACGAACTGACAACGGAAGAATGGTTGGAAATAATTACCGACCCAGAAGTGAGAGCGTCCCTCTTATCGCCGCCCAAATCTGCGGAGGAAGTAGCGGAGCGGCTTATAAAGTCCCACACAGCTACTACAGAGAAAATTGTTTAGCTGAATGGGCAAAGCACTGAGGAATGGGAAATGTAGGGGCGTAACTCGTTTACGCTCCGCAAACAAATTTCGCCCCTGCAATGCGGTTATTTCCCCTCGCCGAAAATTTCTTCGAGTTTCATTCTAATAGAAGTACCGTGAAGCCAACGCGCCAAAATAGTGCCGTCGGGGGCAAAAAGCATTATTTCAGGAATGGCGTTGATGCCGTAGAGGTCGGTGGCGATGCTTTGCGCATTGATAATCTGCGGATAAAGCGGGTTGTCTTTGCTGATGGCTTTGAGAGTGGCTTCGGGTTTGTCCCACACGGCAATACCAACTACCTGCAAACCTTTTGAGTGATACTTTTCGTATGCTTCATTGAGGTTGGGAATCTCCATACGACAAGCACCGCACCACGATGCCCAAAAATCAACAAGAACATATTGTCCGCGCCCCACGTAATCGCTCAGACGTGTTGTCTTGCCGTCATACTCCACAGCAAAATCCTTGAACATCGTGCCAATTTGAGTGGTAAGTTGAGTTTCAAACCTTCGCCTTTCATTTTGGATTACAGTAAGATCTCTCCATTTTTTGGCAAGTGCGTCGATGTATTCGATACCACGCTGATAACTACCAACGTGATTTGCAAAATCGCACTCCAATTGCAATCCCAACGGGTCGTCTGCGTGTTTTTGCAAAACAGGGAATACAATACTGTCGATTTTTGCCGTCAATTCGCCTTTGCTGAGGTTGAGTTCGTCGAGTTTAATCACCTCAATATACACACGTGTAGATTCGTCGTTCAGGGGAGTACCCGTAAAAAATACTTCTTCAAGTTCCTGATTATAACCGGCTACAATAGTTCCTGATTCCACTAACGGCTGATACTGTATGGTATTGTCTGCACTAATCATAATCGCAAAAAACATACTGTCAGCAACAGCGTCGTGAGGAATGATTTTGCCGTTTTTTACCTGAATCGTATCAACGACAGTCATCTCAAAATTGTTCTGATTTATCAAATAGAACGGTTGCGTTATACCCGCATCACCCAAATCGCCTTCGAAGCGATAATGGATTTGTCCCTGCGCCGCCATTGCAACAACGGCGAAAAGAATGGTCAGAAAGAAGTGTTTCATATTGTAAGAGTTTAGTTTTTTATCGGCGCAAAGATAATGAAGTTTTTGGAAATAGGCAAATAATTATTTTTGCAATTATCAAAAAAATGTACCTAAAACACAAAATTCACCGCCGCCGCAAACTGAAAACCTCGTAAATATAAATTATCAGTAAAAGGAAGCATATAAGTCATTTTTGTGTCGATGAGCATAAAATTGTTTTTAAACAATTCAATGCCAATGGCAGGGCTTACGTAAAAGTTTTTGAGCGAACTCTTTTTGCCTGAATACATCAAATAGCCGATATTGTAACCTGAATACAAATTGAGGAACTTCCTTCCGCCGCGACCCAAATGACGTGAATAGAAATCCTGTCCAAAACTGAAATTGAAAATATCGGAATACATTAGCGTATCGTTTTGCGGCACTTCATCAGCCTTAAACGCGCCAACGGTTATGTACGATTTGCCCTTGGTGAACAGATATTTCAACATATATCCGTAATACAAATCAGCCGAAATGCCTTCCTTGGAATTTTCGGGCTTAAAAACGCTAAATTCAAATCCCGGCATATTCACAAACCTAATTTTCATTGAGGCACTTGGAGTTGTAGGCTCACGCATCAATCTAATGTCAAGTACTACGGTTCCGTTTTTAGACTCCAATTCGCGTATTTCGTTTTGATATTCGCGGATTCTGTCCTCATCATCTGAATAACGGTCTTCCAAACGGATTTTTTCCTGCGGAATGTATCGAGTGGTTTCTTTCAACTTGATTGTTTGACATTTCCATTCATCCAACTTGGTTTTAAGGTCGGCAAATTGCGATTTCTTCATCACCAAGGTATAGGTTATCACAAAATAATCCTTAGTTTTTTCTTCAATTCTCACGCAATTTTGCTCCACGAATTGTTCAAATTGAGGCGACACCTTTTCAAAATTCGGCGTATAAGTTTCCACAGTAGCATCGATAAACGTGCTGTCGGCTCTGTCTTGTGCAACCGCACTATTTGCTAACATTACCAAAGCACAAAGGCATATCACTAATAGGTTTGTTTTCATAGCAAAAGTTTTTAAATAATTCCCTTTTGCAAAGATAACAACGATTTTTTGCACTATCAAATTTATTTTTGTAATACTAATAAAAATTGCAAAAATTCTTTTTATGTTAAGAAGGGTTGCTTATT
>DGIK01000081.1:0-43980 GCA_002393195.1 Bacteroidales bacterium UBA3824
TTCATCTCCTACGCCGTGTGGTGGATTCGCCAGTCGATTATGCAGGCCATCAACGAGCAGTCGCGTATAGTACGTCTCCCCCTCAATCAGGTAAGCTCGCTCAGCAAGTACAACAAGGCAGTGTCCGACTTCGAGCAGCAGCACCAGCGCAAACCGTCGCCGGAGGAGCTCAGCGCGATTCTCGACCTTCCGCAAGAGAAGGTGGTTGACACTATGAGAGTGTCGGGCAAGCATGTCAGCGTGGACGCACCATTCGTGCAGGGCGAGGAAAACAGCCTCCTCGATGTCCTCGAGAACACCGACTCTCAAGTCGCCGACGGCAACCTGATGAACGAATCGCTCAGCAAGGAGATAGAGCGCGCCTTCTCCACCCTCACGGAAAGGGAAAGGTCGATCCTCAAGTACTCCTTCGGCATCGGATGCCAGGAACTCAGCCTCGAAGAAATCGGCGACCAGTACGGTCTCACTCGTGAGCGCGTGCGCCAGATCCGCGAAAAAGCGATCAGGAGGTTGCGCAATACTTCAAGGAGCACGCTCCTGAAGGCGTACCTCTAAAATCTTCTGACATACAACATTTTGCAAGGATGGCAGGCAGCCGAGTGCTGTTGTAGCCATCCTTTTTTTATATGACACGAGCAAAACTTTTTTCGATGTTTTGTAAAATTATTTTTCCATTTTGACATACTAAGGCAAGGATTTTGATGTAAACGATAGCAAACAACAAAAAACAATAGACCATGAACCAAGGCAACGATACAGCAAACAAGGACTTCCTTACCGAGCTAATGAGATCAACCGGCAAGGAAGACCTCAACTACATATACAGAGGCGAATTTACGCAAAACCTGCAACAGCACATCCTGTCTCTTGCCGAAAAGAACATCGACAGAGAGAAAATCTCCGGCAAAATCAAGAAGCGCGTGTTCCACATCATGGTGGAAAGCATACAAAACATCTCGCGCCACGGGGACAACAAGGACAACGACAACCAGGAAAACTCCGCCATGTTCTCTATCCAAAAGGAAAAAAACTGGTACTACATCACCACCAGCAACATCATAGAAAACTCAAAAGTGGACTCCCTGCGCTCCAAGCTCGACCGAATCAACAGCATGGACCAAGCTGACCTCGACAAATTTTACCGCGAAGTGCTCGGCAACGGTCAACTATCGCAGAAGGGCGGCGCCGGCCTCGGTCTCATCGAGATGGTGCGCAAATCGGGCAACAAGCTCAGCTACGACATAGAGAAAATCAACGACGAACACTCGTTTTTCTACCTCCACAGCAACATCAACACCACAACGCTCGAAGAAGCGTCCAAGCTCGTGGACAAAGAGTCGATATTCTCGCTCAACTATATGGTGAAACTCCACAACTTCATCCTGAGCAACTCGATACTCCTGATATACAGCGCGATATTCGACCAGGACAGCCTCCTGAGCCTCGTATCGATAATGAAAAACAGAATAGACAACACAGCCAGCACCAAGAAAAAAATAGTGAGCCTCATGGTGGAAATGCTGCAAAACATCATTCACCACGGCGACAAGGACATCAACGGTTGCAAAGGCTCGCAAGGCATATTCTACATATCGGAGAAAAACCACAAATACTACCTGACTACCATCAACTACATCGACAACGACAAGATACCACCCCTGAAAGAAAAAATCGACTACATCAACGGGCTCGATGACAAGGGGCGCGAACAATTCTACAATTCGAGGTTATTCGACTTCAAATCGTGCACCAACAAGGAATCGGGTCTCGGCCTCATCGAAATGCGCCAAAAAAGCAAAAACCCGATTGAATACGATTTCACGACGATAGACGACAAATACTCGCTGTTCAAAATATCTACAAGCATCAACTTGTAACCCCAAAAAGGAATGTATGGCAACATCTACATACCAAGAAGAGAAGACACACCCGAAGTGATACTGGACGCCACAGAAAAAAAATTCAGCATCATGGGAATGTCAATGCCGGAAGACTCACTCACATTCTACCGCCCCATAATCCTATGGCTCGAAAATTATGTGCAGCGGCCTTTCGACAGCCTCTGTCTTGACATCAAGTTGCTGTACTACAACACCGCCAGCGCAAAGGAAATAGCCAGGCTACTCGCCACGCTCTACGCCTGCGAACAGCACGACAAAATCACTGTGAGATGGTTTTACGACCAGCACGACCCGGAAAATTTGGACAACTGCAAGCGTTACGAACTGATACCGCTCCAATACGAATACTACGCCTTCGACTTCTCATCAATAGAGGAATCCTACGAGCCAGAAGGCACATACCACATCATTTCGTAAGGACGTTGCTCGTCAACGCTCCGCCCTCCATACCATCAGTCTGTTGTCGCCTATTTTTGGGGTGTCAACTACTTGACCACCGCACAAATCCGCCGCCCGCGTCCCATTGACAAGCATCACCGGCGATACAAATATCCTCGCCTCATCCCACAGACCGGCATCCACAAACATTTGGTGCGTACTCGCGCCGCCCTCTACAATCAGGCTCTGCACCTTCATTTCATACAACGCGCTCAATACCTGCGCCGAGACATCGCCCCGCTCAAAATCGATTTTAACAACCGTAACGCCCGACAAATCCGCCTCCACATCCTTGCTCGTGAATACCACCGTCCGCGCCGCACCGTCATACAATTTCAAATCATTCGGCAACTTCAATTCCCTGTCCAGCACCACACGCAGCGGATTTTTGCCCGCCCAAAGCCGATTGGTAAGGCTCGGATTGTCGCGTAATGCTGTATTATAACCCACCAAAATTGCGTCCTCCTCGCTGCGCCATTTGTGATTGAGTATTTCGGTCTGATGGTTGGAAATCCTGACAGGCTTGCAATCCTTGTCAATGTAGCCGTCGATGCTCTGCGCCCACTTCAATATCACATACGGACGCTTCAAATTGACGCTCGTAAAAAACCGCCGGTTCAATTCCTGACATTCCTTCTCCAACACGCCGACCACGACCTCAACGCCCGCAGCCCGCAGTTTTTGGATGCCCTTGCCATCTACCTTGCTGAAAGGGTCGAGACAGCCGACATACACTTTCTTTATTTTTTTTTTGATAATCAAATCGGCGCACGGCGGCGTCTTGCCAAAATGTGCGCACGGCTCGAGGCTCACATAAATTTCGGATTCTTTTAATAATTCTTGGTTTTTCACCGAATTGATGGCATTGACCTCGGCATGAGCCTCACCACACTTTCGATGGTACCCCTCGCCAATTATCTTGCCATCGTGCACCACCACCGCCCCAACCATCGGGTTGGTACTCACATTGCCCGCACCAAGTTTTGCCAATTCGATGCAGCGGGACATTATTTGTTCTTGAAAAGACATAATATTTTATTTTAATCTTCAACACTCACGCAAAATTACAACATTTTTTGGAAAATATTAAACATTTTTTTATTTTTGCGACAACTTAATCATTCAAAAAAAATAATTATGAAAAACAACAAATTCTCCTTACACCTCACATTTCTCCTGATGCTATTTTTAGTGTCAGGAGTCGCCACCGCCCAGACCAGCAACATCGTCTATTCGGATGGCAACGTCAGCATCGTACAGCAGACAGACGGCTGGCAAGTAATGCATTTCAAAAAGGTCGTGGCACACGGCGACGGAATCATTGACACACAAAACCTTCCGCCGGCGTTCAAGGACTTCCTCGACCACTACGCCCGAAAGAGCAAAAGCAGTCGCACCCTGCGTTCCAAGGCAACGTCTTACACCTACGGCCCGCTTGTAGAGACCCAATGGAACCAAACAACACCATTCAACGACCAATTCCCGTTGATAGACGACCAACACGCCCTCACTGGATGCACATCGATATCCTCGGCTCAGGTAATGAACTACTACGGATACTGCAACCCATTCAGCGTATCAGGTTCAATGTCAATCTACAACTACAACAAAATCGAATCGGAGTACATTTCCAACGTATCCAAACAAGGCAACATCATCAACTACGACTACGCCTACAACTGCACACCAAACTTCAACAACTTGGACGACAACGAACTCGCAAAATTTATACTCGGAATCGCCTTCGCCCAAAAAGCCACATTAGGTGTTTCGGAGACATCCACCAACAGTTACTATCAACAACTCGCTTTCACTGAATTATACGGCTATACAGCCGAAAGATACGACATATCTTCGCTCGACGACCGCTCGCTCATAGCCGACGCCATTAGGAGAGGACAACCCGTTATCATCGACGGACAATCGTCAACCGGCGGACACTCTTTCATTATTGACGGCTACGACGGCACTTTTTACCATATCAATTATGGCTGGGGCGGACACAACGACGGCTGGTTCGCTTACACCGACTACCCAATAGGAATGGGCATCACTCTCGTACAACCCAACGTCCCCAACTCAACATTCATGCAATCAAAACCGACGTACTTGCACATCACTGGCAACGGCATCGACCATAAAATCACAATGCAGCAATCCTCTCCGGACGGCCTCTTGTACGTAACAACAATCCCCGCAGACCTCTCTGCCGGCGAATACGAATTTTGGTTTGAATATCCAGACGGCACCACTATCGCACCATACACAACATCCACCATCGACCTCCAACAAAAATACAATCACCACGGATGCTATTCCACTACGCCATCAAAATTCTACATCGACAATGCATATAACATCACCTTCTCCCACAACGTGGCAAAGGGAGAAATCTCTATCGACATAGCCGACCAGCAACTATCGGTATCGGGCAAAGTAGTGGACGAAAACGGACAGCCTATCGCCGGCGCATACATCTCCACTCAAAAACAAACGCCACGCCCCACCGTCATATCCGAAAATACCAACCCGCAATGGGGCGGCGTTACTGCCGTGCCGCCTGTCAACTTTGTACCAACCCAAAAATACCTCACGCAAATCGACATCCTTATGTTCTGCGGCAGAGGCACCCCCAAAAGCGACGCTGTACTTACCCTCAGCAACAAGGAACGCAAAACAATTTGGCAATACACCGTCCCAAACTCCCAACTCCGTATCGACGTATGGAAACAAGTGATACTTGACAATCCCATTGCTCTCACTCCGGGCGACAATTATTACCTGTCGATTGCTACGCCAGGCAACGACAACGAAAACTTCTGGTTCATAGCCTGCGACGAACAACATAATTGGATATACCACATTCGGGGTACAGACCAATTATACAGCATCTCAGACCAGGACGGCAAATACTCCGTAAACATAGATAAATTTTACGACGGACCACTCTACGCCATCGACAGCAAAAAAACCTTTGAGCCAATCAACATCAACAACCTCACCGACAACCTTACCAACCAAAACTTCCAAGGACTGAGCAAACTGGTGAACATATCAGGCAAAGTGCTCACCGAAGATGGACAAGGCGTACCCGGCACTACGATATCAATGTCAGACGCCAAGCCCCAGCATGAAGCCTTCAACAAAAACGACGACAGGACATACAACAATTTTATGCTATTCCATCCATACAAAATCGAATTTGTGCCGGCAAAAAAATATCTCACACAAATAGATTTTGCCGTCGCCAAGGAAGGTTCGCCCGAAAATATCCTATTCGACATCAAGGATGAAGACGGACACATTATATGGAATCTCGACCTCCCGGATTCCAAAATCAACGACTACGAGTGGACATCCATCTCGCTCGACGATTGGCTCGAAGTAACACCGGGCAAAACATACACCCTCACCCTCACCACGGGCGCCAACAACGATTACGACAACAGATACTTCTATTACAAAGCATCCGACCAAAAAATTGTATATCGCATTTGGAGCACAGACGAATTTTTTGCCAACACCGACAATGATGGCAACTACACCATAAAAGCGGAGCGTTATTCAGCTGGCAAATTGTACGCCTTCAACGACAATTACATAATCGAGCCTCTTACCATCGAAAACGCCAAACAATCCTTGCAAAACCAAAACTTTGCCGCGCTCAACAAAGATGTAACAATATCGGGCAAAGTGACGGACAAGCACGGCAATTCGATCCAAGGTGCATACGTTTCGCTTACAGAAACCGCTCCGCAATCCGCCATCGAAAAAGAATCAGAATCGACCGGAAGTTGTTATTATTCGAGTTATTTCAACAACGAATATTACACCACCCAAGCCATCCAACTCCAAAAGAAATACATCACGGCAGTAGAATTTAATACCTATGCGTATGGCTCACCGAGCGATTTGACGGTTGCAATTTTAGACAAGAATCGCAACGCCATTTGGCAAAAGACCTACACCAGAACCGAAATCAACAACGACGGCTGGACAAAGGCAGAACTTGAAAATGCGTTGGAGATTATGTCCAGCGAAGATTATTATCTTGGGCTTTGGAATACCAACAACGACTACAACAATATGTACCTCTTCTACTGTGATGCGAATAACAACATGCCCTACCACGTCTATACTTCCAACGACCGCTATGTAAAGACCGACAACGATGGTCGTTACGCGATTAAAGTAGAGCGTTATTCATCGGGCAAGTTGTATGCGCACGATGGTGACAAGGATTTCAATGCTGTGGATTACAACAAGATAGCTGACAAGATTAGCGGACAAGATTTCCAAGAAATCAACAACGAAGTTCTACCGATTTCCATCGAAATTGCAACTTTGCCGTCGAAACTCACTTACATCGTTGGCAACACTCTCGACATAAACGGCGGTTTCATCACCGTTAATTACAACAACAATACCACCGAAAAAATCGCTATTTCTGACGCTATGGTTTCAGGTTTTGACAACTCAAAAATCGGTACTCAGACCTTGACAGTGGAATATTTGGGATTAAAAACTACGTTTGATGTTACCGTTAATGACAAGACTGCAACATCAATTGAAATTGCAACTTTGCCATCAAAACTCACTTACATCGTCGGCAACTCTCTCGACATCAACGGCGGTTTCATTACCGTTAATTATAACAACAACACCACCGAAAAGGTCGCAATTTCTGACGCTATGGTTTCAGGTTTTGACAACTCAAAAATCGGTACTCAGACCTTAACCGTGGAATATTTGGGATTGCAGACGACATTTGATGTAACAGTTAATGACAAAACTGCAACGTCCATCGAAATTGCAACTTTGCCGTCGAAACTCACTTACATCGTCGGCAACACCCTCGACATCAATGGCGGTTTCATCACCGTTAATTACAACAACAATACCACCGAAAAAGTCGCTATTTCTGACGCTATGGTTTCAGGTTTTGACAACTCAAAAATCGGTACTCAGACCTTGACCGTGGAATATTTGGGATTGCAGACGACATTTGATGTAACAGTTAATGACAAAACTGCAACGTCCATCGAAATTGCAACCTTACCGTCGAAACTCACTTACATCGTCGGCAATACTCTCGACATAAACGGCGGTTTTATCACCATTAATTATAACAACAATACCACCGAAAAAGTCGCTATTTCCGATGCAATGGTTTCGGGTTTTGACAACACAAAAATCGGCGCACAAACTTTGACCGTGGAGTATTTGGAATTGAAAACGACGTTTGATATTACCGTTAATGACAAGACTGCAACGTCCATCGAAATTGCAACTTTGCCGTCGAAACTCACTTACATCGTTGGCAACACCCTCGACATCAATGGCGGTTTCATCACCGTTAATTACAACAACAATACCACCGAAAAGGTCGCAATTTCTGATGCTATGGTTTCAGGTTTTGACAATACCAAAATCGGCGCACAGACCCTTACCGTGGAATATTTGGGATTGGGAACTACGTTTGATGTTACCGTAGAGGCTAAGCCTGAGGACAAGCCCATCGAGGAAGATCCAATTGAAGACAATCCTGACGATAACCCAATTGAAGATAATCCCGAAACTGCCACAGAAAACATCATTGCGAACAACACAAAAATTTGGTCATTCGACAAGACCATCGTCATCGAAAACGGCGGCAAGGAAATCCGCATCGTTGATATGTCAGGACGGACAATCAAAACCGTAAATGCTGACAATCAACGCACTGAAATTCCAATGCAAAAATCAGGCATCTACATCGTAAAAACTGGATTGACGGCGCAAAAAGTCATCATCAAATAAACCCCTACAAACTCAATAAAAAACGGCAACTGAAATCAATCAGTTGCCGTTTTTTATCATATAGAAAACAATCAAAACGTCTTCTCCAACACCTCCTCCACGTCCTTGGCGAAGAATGTCATCTCCAATTCGTGCTCCTTTTCGGCGATGTCGTCGGCGGTGTCGGTGGGAAGGATTTGGCAGGAATGTTGCACAATCATTTCGCCGCCGTCGCATACTGACGATACATAATGGACGGTCATACCAGTTTCGGTCTCGCCGGCAGCCTTCACAGCCTCGTGGACGTGATGTCCCCACATACCCTTGCCGCCGTATTTGGGCAGGAGCGCAGGATGGAGGTTCACCATACGACGCGGATAGGCATCTATCAGATAATCAGGAACAATCGGCAAGAAACCCGCCAAAACAATGAACTGTATGCCGTATTTGGTCATCAACGGCAAGAATTCCTTCGGGTCGTTGAGCACCGCCTTGGGCGTTACCTCGGTAGGCACATTATGATTTTGTGCGCGGACGAGCGCGTAAGCGTCTGATTTATTGCTTACAACGAGCGCAACCTTGTATTTGTCGCTATGTTCAAAATGACGCATCAGGCTCTCGCAATTGGTGCCGCTGCCCGAGGCGAATATGGCTATCTTTATCATTGTTTTTTTATTCTTAATTTCAAAAGAAATCACCGGGGAGAATCAAGGACTGGGCCATGTCCGGCACAGGCTGGCGTTTATCGGGCGCCATTAACCGAGAGTACACCATGGAGGAAATCCTAAACCCCGTAAACAGGGACAAGTACTATGGCTTGACATTCTACAAAGAACGCTGGTTCAAGATCCATGGGGAAGACCCGCTGACCAATTCCAAAACCGAATTGGAACAGAGGTGCATAGTCTCCTTCTCGTTGAAATACATGGAATACCAATGTCAACGGCGTTCTCAGAACATCGAAAAAGCCGAAAGAGCCATATCTCACGGGAATGCGGCAGACCCGCCCAAAAATTTCAGAAGTTACATTGTAACAGACAGATGCACCCAAGACGGCAAATTGGCGCCGATAAACGCCGGCTTCCACATTGACCAAGACAAAATCGCTCTACCACAGAACAGACAAGGCAATCAAAGCGCATTTTCCACGTGTTTTGTCGCACTGTTCATATACAGGGTGCTTGAACACAGACTTTCGTCTGAATACACGACAGACCAAATACTTGACACATTAAAAGATATGAACGCACTACACACACCATCGGAAGGTTTCATTCCGACCTTCAAAAGAACAGAGCTGACGGACAAACTATTTGAAATCAGCGGATTTCGCCTGGACACGGAAATAATAATGTTCAAAAGACTTAAATCCATAATCGCGCAAACAAAAAATTGAATATACTACAAAGTCTGAAAAAGCAAAAACGCTGTAAATGATTGATGTTTACAGCGTTATAGACATTTTGCATGCTATAAAGTGTCAAAGATGGGAAAATTACAACATTTTTTGGAAAATATTAAACATTTTTTTATTTTTGCGACAACTTAATCATTCAAAAAAATAATTATGAAAAACAACAAATTCTCCTTACACCTCACGTTTCTCCTGATACTGTTTTTTGTATCAGGAGTTGCCATCGCCCAAACCGGCAACACCGTATATTCGGATGGCAACGTCAGCATCGTACAGCTGACAGACGGCTGGCAAGTGAAGCACTTCTCCAACGTCGTGGCGCACGGCGATGGCGTATTGGAAGTGAACAACCTGCCGCCCGCGTTCCGGGACTTCCTCGACCATTACGCGAAACTCCCGAAATCCGAATCTCCAAAGCGAAGCCTCTCCAAAAACGCCACCCCCACCTACGGCCCGCTCCTCAAAACCCAATGGAGTCAAAACAGCCCATACAACGACCTCTGCCCTGAAAGCGGCGGCATACACACTGTAACAGGCTGCACCACCATTGCATCGGCGCAGCTAATGTACTACTACGGATACTGCCGCCCTTTCGAAATAAGCGGCACCAACAACACTTGGCTCGAAGACATAAAATCCGACTACATCACCAATGTTTACACAAAAAACGGCTACATCTATTATGACTACGAACTGCAGTGCAACACAGACTTCAGCCTAATTTACAAAAACACCACCGACCTCTCAAAATTCATCGCATGCGTGGCTTTCGCCCAAAAAGCCTTTTTCGGCAAATATTCCACAAGCACAATGACCTACGACCAACTCTCGGCATTGCAAAACCTATTCGGATACCAATGCGAGACCCACGACATAGCCACGCTCTCTGACCAATCGCTGATTGAAAACGCAATCAAAAAAGGAATGCCGGTCTTGATCAGCGGCAACGATTCTAATGGAAACGGACATTCCTTTATAATAGACGGCTACAATGGAACAGAATTCCACATCAACTACGGATGGGGCGGCAACTCCGACGGATGGTTCGCCAATACTCAATACCCAAATCACAACAATATCACGATAGCGCATCCCGATATCGAAAATTTTGCGACTATGCAAAACGCTCCCAAACTACTGCACATCACAGGCAATGGCATCAGCAAGACAATCGTCATGGTCCCGTCCAACGATGACGCCATGTCATACGTTCAGAGCGAAAACATCGAACTTGAAAGCGGCGAATATGAATTTTGTTACGAATATCCCGACGGCACCACAATCGCGCCCTACACAACCAGCACGGCGAAACTCGAGGAAGGGCTTGCCACATACGGATGTTTCGTGACCACCCCCGCAAAATTCAAATTGGACCAAAACTACCAAATAGAATTCACCCACAATGTCTGCAAAGCTGAAGTCAAGGCGCGCTGCACCGATCTTCAAGTAGCAATTACGGGAACGGCGGTGGACGCCGAATCAGGGTTGCCACTTGATGGCGTCATCATAACGACCTCAGACCAACGACCAACCTGCAACGCCTTGCAGAAAAACGAAAACGCACCAGGCATCTTCTGCATTTTTTCGTCAATCACACAAGATTTCGTGCCTACAAAACCGTTCATCACAATGGTTGACATTTGCATAGTGAAAAATGGAAGACCGAAAGAACTGACAGTGGCGATACAAAACGGCAAAGGCGACAACCTGTGGCAGAAAACACTCCCAGGCGACGACCTTGGCTCAAAAGAATGGGAAACTATCGAACTTGAACGCCCGCTGCAAGTCAACCCCGGCGAGACATACCTTCTCACGCTCACCGACCCATACAGCAACGAGGATGCATATTTCCGCTACGTAAAAGACGAAAACTGGAACATGCGCTATCGGATTTGGTCGTCTGACCAAAAATATATAAAAACCAACAAAAACGGACAATATTCCATAGACATCGACAAGCACACCTCCGGCACATTGTATGCCTATTGCGACAAATACGCCATCGAGCCGATCCGTTGGGAAAACATTCAGGAAGCGACGCCCGACCAGAATTTCAATGCGCTTGCCACCGAAATCACCATCTCAGGCAAAGTAATCGGCAAGGACGGCAAGCCCGCACCAAACGCAACGGTATCCCTCTCGGAGGCCAAGCCCGAAGTGTCGATGGAATTACAATCAGGCGAAAACACTCACACTTGGTACAATTCGTACTACTTCAACGACGCATTCAAATATTCCGCCCCATTCCAGCTGCAAAAAAAATACATTGACGCAATCGAATTTTGCGTTGACGTACACGGCAGCCCAAAAGACCTCAAGGTGGCGTTATTCAACCAAAAACAGGAAATCATTTGGCAGAGGACGTTCACACATAAAGACGTGGAAAGCCAAGACCTGTGGAACAAAATCGTCATAGACGACATGCTGGAGGTCGTCCCTGGCGAAGACTATTACATCGCCTATTACACCACGGATACCGACGACGACAACTTGTACTTTTATTTCATCAACAACGACAACGACAACATCCTCTACCGGATTTGGACATCCGACGATAGAATTGCGCATCCCGACGCTAACGGCAACTACACAATGAAAGTGGACAGGTACTCATCGGGCAAACTGTACGCTTTCAACGACAGAACTATATTCGAGCCGTTGCAATGGGACCACATACAAGCACCCACCCATAACCAAGACTTCAACGGCATAAGCACAGAAGTAACCGTTTCAGGGAAAGTGCTCGACAAAAATTCCAAACCCGTGTCCGGAGCATACGTCTCCACGTCAGAATCAACGCCAAAAATCACATTGACAGAAGGGAACGATGTAGATCCTTGGTCCTGCTACAAATACATCCACCAGCAGCAATCCCTGACAAAAACGTTTACAGCCGAACATGAATATCTATCAGCAATAGACATGTGCATAATATATGACGGTCAACCTGGCAGTGCTGTGAAGGCTGCAATCATATCGCCCAACCACGATACAATCTGCCAAACCGCGCTGCCACTCCAAAATATAAAAAACCACGAATGGACCAACATAACATTTGGCGAATTGATAAAGCTGCAAAAAGGAGAAACATACACCATCTTCCTTAGCACCGACTTCCCTTTTGACGAAAACAACCACTATGGCTGCCCATACAACAAAGAGAACTACGAAATAGGATACCATCTGTGGACTTATGACGCTCCCGTCGCCATAAGCGACCAAAACGGCAACTATTGCATCAAGACCGACAGATATGGCTCCGCTACACTTCACGCCTTCTACGATGACAAACAATTCAACGACATCACCCTCACCAATATAGAAGACGACGTTAAGGACAAGAATTTTATCGGTGACTTTGAAACACCAGTCTCCGAACTTTCACACAATCCATCCACCAACATCTGGTCATTCGACAAGACCATCGTCATCGAAAACGGCGGCAAGGAAATCCGCATCGTTGATATGTCAGGACGGACAATCAAAACCGTAAATGCTGACAATCAACGCACTGAAATACCAATGCAAAAATCAGGCATCTACATCGTAAAAACTGGATTGACGGCGCAAAAAGTCATCATCAAATAAACCCCTACAAACTCAATAAAAAAACGGCAACTGAAATCAATCAGTTGCCGTTTTTTTATCCGCAAAAAAATCAAAACGTCTTCTCCAACACCGCCTCCACGTCCTTGGCGAAGAATGTCATCTCCAATTCGTGCTCCTTTTCGGCGATGTCGTCGGCGGTGTCGGTGGGAAGGATTTGGCAGGAATGTTGCACAATCATTTCGCCGCCGTCGCATACTGACGATACATAATGGACGGTCATACCGGTCTCGGTCTCGCCGGCAGCCTTCACAGCCTCGTGGACGTGATGTCCCCACATACCCTTGCCGCCGTATTTGGGCAGGAGCGCGGGATGGAGGTTCACCATACGGCGCGGATAGGCATCTATCAGATAATCAGGAACAATCGGCAAGAAACCCGCCAAAACAATGAACTGGATGCCGTATTTGGTCATCAACGGAAGAAACTCCTTCGGGTCATTGAGCACCGCCTTGGGAGTTACCTCGGTAGGCACATTATGGTTTTGTGCGCGGACGAGCGCGTAAGCGTCTGATTTGTTGCTTACAACGAGCGCAACCTTGTATTTGTCGCTATGTTCAAAATGACGCATCAGGCTCTCGCAATTGGTGCCGCTGCCCGAGGCGAATATGGCTATCTTTATCATTGTTTTGTTATTCTTAATTTTCAGACGGCAAAGTTATCCATTAATATCCGTCGGTGCAAATTTTTTTCGCACCATTCCGAAACATTTTTCTATTCATTAATCGCCTTGGCAATCTTTTCCGCAAAATCAACATCCCCCTGACTGATGCTGCGGAATCCAAATTTGCCATCCAAACGCTCCGCCAAATATTCTTGCTCGGTCTGTCCGGGCGTCGGAATGATGACGGCGCGTTTTTTTAATGCAACTACATCGCAAAGCGTGCTATATCCTGCGCGGCAAATTATCAGCTCTGCCGCCATTAGTGCATCGCGCAATTCGTTGCCGCTCAACAGATTGCAAAATTTAATATTATCAGTATCAACAAGTGGAGCACGGCTATCCCCCACCCCGCGCACAAACAGGACATTGCACCCGCAACCATCAAGCGCATCTATCAACATATTTTCCAAAACCGTCCGCTGGTTTTCCTGCCCGGACATCAATACCAAAATTGATAATTGATGGAGTGCAGGCGGCTCCGCCTGCGAGTGACTAAATCTCGACAAAATCCCAATCCTAATAAACTTTTCGGGCGGGAGGTTGCGGTCGGCGGCGAGGCTGCCAGAAAGATTGTTGCCGTCCGCAAAATCGGGAATCAATACCTTATTGAATTTCGACAAATAACGCTTGAAAATCCATCCGCCAAAATTTTCCAAAAATCCGAATCCTTTTGGCATTTTTGGATAGACCTGATGCGTTATTATATAACAATCCAATCCATTGAACAACAGCCCATAACGATTGTCGGAAACCACGCAATCAATGCCACGACTGCGGATAATTTTTTTCACAAAACGATGTTCGTGGATGCTGTTGCGGAGCATCACAGGAATCCATCCCAAAATCGTGAAAAAATTGATTTTATGCTTTGGATAACGTATCCGCCAATCATCGATTTTTATGATTTCCAAATCGGGCAATTCCCTCTGCAAAAATCCATACGCACTTGGGCCACAGACTATTATGACGTCATTTTTAGCACACAATTCCTTAATCAACGGTACAGAACGTGCCGCGTGTCCAAGCCCCCAGTCGAGCGGGGCTACAAGAATTTTTCGGTCATGTATGTCGTCGATTATTTTCACTTGCCCGGATACTTCACCACCGATGCAACATCGTATTTAGCGAGTTTTTTGCGGCCTTCGAGCCCTTCAAGTTCCACGAGGAAAAGGATTTTCACCACAATGCCACCGCATTTTTCGATGAGTTTGGCAGCCGCCTCGATAGTGCCGCCAGTAGCTATCAGGTCGTCAACAAGCACCACTTTTTGACCCGGCTTAATAGAATCCTTGTGGATTTCGATGGTAGCCGTGCCGTATTCGAGGTCGTAGGTCTGAGAATAAGTTTCGCGGGGGAGTTTGCCCTTTTTGCGCACTGGCACAAAGGGTTTGCAAGCCTTGTAAGCGAGCGGCATACCGAAAATAAAACCACGCGCCTCGGCTCCGGCAATCACATCAAAATCAACTCCCACGAGCAATTTATAAAGTTCGTCGATAGAGAGTTGCAAGCCCTCGCCGCTGTCCAACACACCCGTAACGTCGCGGAACATAATCCCCGGCTTCGGAAAATCTGGAATTGTAATTATGTAATCTTCAATCTTTTTTGCCATAATAATTCTATTTTAATTGCGGGACAAAGATAATGAAAATAGTTGATAGTAGAAAGATTAATGTATAAAGAAATGTAGTGGCGTTGCTCGTCAACGTCAGTGAAAAATTGCACAAAAAAATATTTCCATATTGTAGAAAAAAAATGTAATTTTGCCACCCGAAAAACAAAGAAAAAAACACAATGTCAATCAACGAGATACAAGACCAGATTATTGAGGAGTTTTCGGTTTATGACGAGTGGCTCGACAAGTACGAGTACCTTATAGAACTCGCCAACACTCTCGATGTCATTGAGGACACCAAGAAAACCCCCGACAACATCATACAAGGTTGCCAGAGCCGTGTATGGCTCGACGCATCCCTCGACGAGGACGGCACTTTGTCGTTCCGCGCCGATAGCGACGCCATCATCACAAAAGGCATCATCGCATTGTTAATCAGGGTGTTCAACCATCAGAAACCCGACGACATCGTAAACGCCAATCTATATTTCATCGATGAGATTGGGCTGAGTGCAAACCTCTCCCCCACCCGCGCAAACGGTCTCCTCGCTATGATTAAACAAATTAGATATTACGCCTTGGCTTTCAGGGCATTAGAAAAGAAATAACCATCATCAAAAATGGAAGGAAATACCACCAACAATACAGAAAAACCATCGTTGCTCAGCCTTGAAGCCAAGATTATCGACACGCTCCGCACTGTCTATGACCCCGAAATCCCGGTCAACGTCTATGACCTCGGTCTTATTTACAAGATTGACGTCGATGACGACAACAACGTCGCTATAGACATGACCCTCACAGCCCCCAACTGCCCCATCGCCGACGATATTTTCCTCGACATCAAGACCAAAATCGAGGGCATCAAGGAGATTAAATCCGCCAACATCAACCTCGTATTCGAGCCGGTATGGACTACCGACATGATGAGCGAAGAGGCGAGGTCGATTTTGGACTTGGATTAACAACTAATTATCCCACAGCACCTTCCAACGTTATTGAAAGCAATTTTCTTGCCTCCACCGCAAATTCCATCGGGAGTTTGCTCAATACGTCTTTGGCAAAACCATTGACGATAAGGCTCACGGCGTTTTCTGTGGAAATGCCACGCTGACGGCAGTAAAACAACTGTTCGTCGGAAATTTTTGACGTGGTTGCCTCGTGTTCGAGAGTTGCGGTCTTATTGGCGCAATCGATGTACGGGAAAGTGTGCGCACCGCATTTGTCGCCTATCAAAAGGCTGTCGCACTGCGAATAATTGCGGGCGTTTTGGGCGTTCTTGGCGATTTTCACGAGACCGCGATACGAGTTTTGACTCTTGCCCAACGAAATGCCCTTGCTGATGATTGTGGAGCGGGTGTTTCTGCCGATGTGAACCATCTTGGTGCCGGTGTCAGCCTGTTGGTAATTGTTGGTGACAGCCACGGAGTAAAACTCTGAGTTTGAGTTGTTTCCCTTCAAAATAGTTGACGGATATTTCCACGTAATCGCCGAGCCGGTCTCCACCTGCGTCCACGAAATTTTGGAATTGTCGCCCTTGCACATTCCGCGCTTTGTAACGAAATTGTAGATGCCGCCCTTGCCGTCCTTATCGCCTGGATACCAGTTTTGAACGGTGGAATATTTGATTTCGGCATTGTCGAGAGCGATGAGTTCCACAACGGCGGCGTGAAGTTGGCTCTCGTCCCTCATTGGGGCTGTGCAGCCTTCCAAATACGATACGTAACTATCTGAATCAGCGACAATTAATGTACGTTCAAACTGTCCCGTCTTTGCGGCGTTGATGCGAAAATATGTTGACAATTCCACTGGACAGCGCACGCCTTTGGGTATATACACAAACGAGCCGTCGGTGAAGACTGCCGAATTGAGTGCCGCGTAAAAATTGTCGCCGACGGGCACAACGCTGCCGAGATATTTTTCTATCAATTCGGGATAGTCGCGGATAGCCTCGCTAATCGGGCAAAAGATGATGCCTTTTTCGGCGAGTTGTTTTTTCATTGTGGTGTGCACCGATTCCGAATCAAAAACCGCATCTACAGCCACGCCCGCAAGTTCTTTCTGTTCCGAGAGCGGGATGCCGAGTTTTTCGTAAGTTTTCAGGAGTTCGGGATCCACTTCGTCCAATGAATTGAGTTTTGGTTTCTTCTTGGGTGCGGCATAGTATATCAAATCCTGATAATCAGGCTCTTGGAATTGGAGATGCGCCCAATGAGGCATAGTCATCGTCTTCCACTTTGCGTAAGCGCGCAGGCGGAAGTCAAGCATCTGCGGCGGCTCGTTTCTGAGTGCCGACAGACGACGGATAATATCTTCATTGAGGCCTTTCGGGAAGGTCTCCATCTCTATATCGGTAACGAACCCCGCCTCGTAAGTGCTTGATTCAAGTTCGTTTATGATGTTTTTTTCGTTGGTCTCTGACATTTTTTACAGCGTTTTTTCAGGCTGTAAAGGTAGCAAAGATTTTGGAATTGGCAAAGAAAAAATAATCGTGGAGAATTTTACTTGATTGTCACCAACTTATCCCAAAACTCATCAGACAGCATTTGTTTGAAATGGTCCTCGCTCCCTTCTGGAATAATAATTTTTTTCAAGGAATCACAACCATAAAACGGCCATTTCCCAATAACCGTTGACGAATTTGAAATAGTAATTTGTTCCAAAGAATCACATACAACAAAAGCCTCCTGACCAATATTTATTACCGAATTCGGAATTATAATTTGTTGTAAATTAAGACAACAACAAAATGCCTCGTAACAAATCACCTTTGTACCATCCTTTACAATATAAGTTTTCAATTTCAATTCATCATTACACCGCAACAATCTTTTTCCATCCTTACTATATACTACCCCATACTCATCTGCGACACCATTTTCGCTGTCGTCTTCGGAAACTTTTGTTGATAACATTTCTTCCTGTTCCATAATCTGATGCACTTGATTGTTATATAATTATTTACACCACTTTCAACCTCCTCTGAAAAGCAAAAGCGATGTACTTTCGCACTGTGTCGTTGAGATTTCTGAAAGTGGTTTTGCTTTTGAGTGTTTCAAAAGGCATTTCGTAAATCAATTTTGCCAAACATTCGTCAGCAAATGAATTGGTAACGATGTTTACGCCCTCGAAATCCAAAACAAGTTTCTCAGCACCTGTTTCGTTTATCAAGGGTAAAATTACCTCTCTGACTTTCTTGCCTAAAATTCTTGTAGCAAGTTCCTGTCCGTATGTGTTGAATTTAAAAGTGTTCATATTACCATAAGTTTTCAAGGGTTTCACTTAAAAAATAATCTTCAAATTCACTTTGGCAATCCGCACCAATGACTTTATCTGAATCATATTCTTTGTCTGATTTCAGTTCAAGATAAATCACCGTTCCTTGCCAAAAATTACATTCTTGTACTACCGTCTTTACTCCATCAGTTGTCAATATGTGGTTTCCTGAATGGATTTTGAGACAGCGACCACCTGTTTCAACCAAACGCATTGTAGAATAAAGACCAAAGCCCATCCCTTTGCCGTCTGTCACTTTGTCTTCAATACACTTATTTAACGCATCTTCTTCACTTAAATTATTGTATAACAAATTTTTAGTCAAGGATTTATGAACGCCGATACCATCATCTGCGACCAAAACTTGTATTAACGATTTCTGCGGAACATATCTCGTAATTGTTGTTCCAAAAGTCTTTTCAGAATGAACCAAGACATTATCCAAAATCTCGTAAAAACAATAATTGAACGCTTCAAGAACACAAATTTCAATTTCAGGAGCATTTTTTAAGGTGTCAATTATCGAATGACATACATTTACAATATTGTCATCGTCAAACACCTCAATTATAGGCGGCTGAACGTCATTTGAAAAATATTCTTGTATGAGTTTGTCAACATTCATATTCTTACATTCATTATCTCTTCCGTCTTTTGACTCAGATAGCATCGCACAAATATATAAAATCTTTTTAAAAAAGCATAGCGGATGCTCAAAAAAAATTCATTTCCCTATTTTGCGTCAAATTTACACCACGAAAAACTATGTAAAAATGTGACGATTCCCACATTTTACTATGGTTTTTCGTGGAAAAGTTATTATATCCCAAACACCCGCTCCGAGTTCCTCGTCGTTACCTCCGCCACTTCATCAAACTCAACGCCTTGTATTTCAGCGATTTTGTGGGCGATGACGCGAACCATTGCGCTGTCGTTGCGCTTGCCACGGTAGGGCACGGGGGCGAGGTAGGGCGAATCGGTTTCGAGGACGATTTTTGAGAGCGGAATCACGTCGCGGACAAGGGCGGCGAGGGTTGCGCCGGAAGTTTTGAACGTTACAACCCCGCCAATTCCAAAATAAAAATCGCCGTAATCCATCACGTGCTGCGCATCGCTTGCATCACCGCTAAAACAATGAAAAATTCCGCGCACCTTGCCTTTGTAAGCGTCCAAAACTTCAAAAGTTTCGGGATGAGCCTCGCGACAATGAATGATGACGGGAAGGTTGGCGGCTATGGCACGTTGCACCTGATTGTCAAATACTTGCATCTGAATATCAATATTATCGGCGGTGTAATGCTTGTCGATGCCAATCTCGCCGACGGCAACTATTGGCGTGGGAAATTTGTAGTCGAAAATCTCCTTCATTTGCGCATTGTAATCGCCCTCGATGTCCTCAGGATGCAGACCGGCAGTCGGGAAACAATGCCCGGGAAATTTTTGGCAGAGATAATCGATGCCGCCGAGCGAGCGCGGACTGCAACACGGCAAAACCATCTTCTCAACGCCGCTTTCAATTATTGATTTCACAACCTCGTCGCGGTCTTTGTCGAAGGCGTGGTCAAACAGATGTGTATGAGAATCAATCAGATACATTTTTTTGATAAATTTTTGTTTCAGGCTGCAAATTTAACAAAAATAATTCTTATATTGCGTTGTTTTTAACCATCAAAAAATTCAAAAAAAATATGGAAAAGAAATTTTTGCAACGGGCGATAGAACTCGCCAAAGAATCTGTGGAAACCGGCGGAGGACCTTTTGGCGCGGTGATTGTCAAGAATGGCGAAATCGTTGCCGAGGCGTCAAATTCCGTAACCAAAGACAACGACCCGACCGCACACGCCGAGGTCAATTGCATACGCCTTGCGTGCAAAAAACTCAATACCTTCATCCTCGAAGGCTGCGAAATTTATGCAAGTAGCGAACCTTGCCCGATGTGCCTTGGGGCAATTTACTGGGCGCACCTCGACAAGATATATTATGCGGCTACACGCGAAGACGCGGCTTGGGGTGGCTTCGACGACGATTTTATTTATAAGGAAATCGCCGTGCCATATTCCGACCGCAAAGTGCCTATCATCAACGACTTGCAGGAAGAAGGCCGCCAAGTGTTTGCCGTATGGCGCAATAAGGAAGACAAGATAGATTACTAACGTTTCATAACGCTGAGGATGCCGACGGCGCAGGTGGTCTGCGGACTGAGGGGCATTATCTGAATCCAATACACGTCGGTTTTGGGGCAATAGAACGTGAACTTGAAATTTTGGCTCGTGGTGGCGAGCATATTGTTGTTGCGGTCATAGAGCGACAACATCGAGTTGATTGGCAGCGCGTGGCTGATATTGTTTTCATTGGCGTATGGAGAATCCGAAGGGTTGCACAACGAGAGGGTGTACATAAACCCCTTGTTGAGCAATACCTTGTGTTTCTGTGCGTTGCCCGCTGTAAACTTGGTGTTGAACTCTTTGAGGAAAATGAGGCCGTTGCTCTGCAAGGCACATTCATAGACGAAACGCTGTTTGCACTGCGCTTCGGCGTTTACGGTGAACGACAACACCGTCAATATCAATATGATGAGTCTAAGAGTTTTCATAATTGTAATCACTTTAAAATTTTTTGCAAAATTAATGCTTTGCTTCGTATAAAACAAAAAACAATCCATTTTTTTGCCAACAATGTGAAATTTGCGTAAAAAAACGCTAACTTTGCGGCGAAATTCAATGCATAATGAATAATGCACAATGGGGCTTCCGCATTGCGCTGCCGAATGGCGATTATGAATTATGCATTATGAATTATGCATTAACATTATACTTATACGTAAATGCCAACATTTTTGTTTCACGATTTGATATATGGCCCGATAAAATCGCGGCGGCTCGGCAACTCGTTGGGTGTCAACCTATTGCCGACACAAAGGAAATATTGCAACTTCAACTGCATATACTGTGAGTGCGGTGCAAACGACGCTGACGGCGGCAAAATAATTTTGGCACGACGCGCCGAGATTGCGGAGGCGTTGTCCCAAAAACTCAAAGAACTTCATTCTCAGGGCATTGCGGTGGATTCCATCACCTTTGCGGGCAATGGAGAACCCACGATACACCCTGATTTTGAGGGTGTTATGGAAGATACCGTCAACGAGCGCAACAAGTATTACCCCGAGGCGAAGATTTCGGTATTGAGCAACGCCACGCGCATCAGCAATCCCGATGTCGTGAAAGCCTTGATGATGATCGACAACAGGATTTTGAAGTTGGATTCGGCAATAGAAGCCACTGCAAAGGCGATTGACCGTCCTGTCGGCTCGTATTCCGTGGCTAAAATTGTGGAATTGATGAAAAAATTTGACGGCAATTTCACGATGCAGACGATGTTTTTGGAGGGCGACGTTGCGGGTAATCACATCAACAATATGACCGACGAGGAGGTTTCGGCGTGGTTGGATGTCGTGAAGGCAACGAAGCCAAAACAAGTGATGATTTACACCATCGACCGCGCAACTCCGGAGCAAAAACTCCGCAAGGCGACGCACGACGAACTTGACGCTATCCGCGACCGCGTGAAGGCGGCAGGATTTGAGGTGTCGGTGTCATATTAAAAAACATAACTACTTACAAGACAATGCTTTCCAACACCACCATAACAGCCATTTGCACAGGACACGGCGGCGCAATCGCCGTATTGAGGGTTTCGGGCAACGACACCTTAAAGATAGTTTCGTCGATATTCAAACCATTGAAAAAGGGCTTTTCGCTGGCTTCTGATGCGGAGGGCAACCGAATTTACAACGGCTACATCACCGACAACGACGGCAACGAAATCGACCGCGTGGTGGTCTCCGTATATCTTGCGCCGCACTCCTACACCGGCGAAGATGTCGTGGAAATATCCTGTCACGCAAGTAGTTACATTCAAAAAGAAATCCTCAACCTCTTAATCAAAAACGGTGCAGAGCTCGCCAAACCAGGCGAATTTACACGCCACGCCTTCCAAAACAAGAAGATGGACCTATCGCAGGCGGAGGCGGTCGCAGATTTGATTGCATCTAAATCAAAAGCCGAACACGACATCGCCGTCAACCAAATGCGCGGCGGCATCACCTTGGAAATCAAGAGATTGAGAGATTTACTGTTGAAATTTACATCGTTGATGGAGTTGGAACTCGATTTTTCGGAAGAGGACGTTGAATTTGCCGACCGAACACAATTGAAAGGCATCCTCAACGAAACCGAAACGTACCTTTCGCGCCTTGTAAATTCGTTCAGACTTGGCAACGCCATCAAAAACGGCATCCCCGTAGCCATCTGCGGCGAGCCAAATGCCGGCAAATCAACACTTTTGAACGCGCTCTTGAACGACGAACGCGCCATCGTGTCAGACATTCCCGGCACCACTCGCGACGTCTTGGAGGATTATCTCAATATCAACGGCGTTACCTACCGCCTCATAGACACCGCCGGAATCCGCGCCACCAACGACCAAATCGAAAAACTCGGCATCGACCGCGCCAAAAACGCCATCCAAAAGGCTGATATTGTGTTGATTGTACTCAACGCCGCAGGCGATATTCTCGCGCAATTCCACGAGATAATTCCCAATGATTTTCCAAAGTCGAAGGTGATTGCAGTAGTCAATAAATCAGATATTTGCGGTGATGTAGATGTCAACGTGTTGCCGCAGGATGTACACGTCGTGAAAATTTCCGCCAAGCACCGCACCAACCTCGACGCACTGTTTGCAAAGATTTCGCAACTCGGTGCGGCGGATTACAATCAGGACGAAGTAATCCTTACCAACGTCCGCCACTACACGATTTTTGCGGAGGCGTTGTCGTCAATCCAACGCGCCGAAACCGCCTTAAATTCAGGACTTTCCGGCGAATTTGTATCGCAAGACATCCGCGACGCCTTGCGCTCCTTCGCCGAAATCACCGGCGACGAAATTACGACAGATGAGGTGCTGGGGAATATTTTCAAGAATTTCTGCATCGGGAAATAGATGGATTTTTTCTTTCCTCACTTCAAGCCATTGAACAATGCGTCAACGACTTCCGGCTCTGACCATTTGCATTTTTGACGGTCAAGAAGCCCCATCCACCAAATCAAAACTATGCCGCGTTTTTTGGATTCGGAGGCGACAAGTTCGGAAAATTTGACACGTTCGGGCGTATTGTTTTTGTCAAAAGCCGCTATCTCGCCGATGATTACGGGAATGTCTATTTTGTCAAAATAATCCGCAACACGCTTGATTACCGACCGCGAAATCTGCTGATACTCTTCGGTGTAGATTGTCGGCTTTTTCTCAGGGAAACAGAAATCCTGCGGGTCGTAAAAATGCACTTCGCCGATAAGGTGTCCTTTGTGAACATCGCCGGGCAAACGGAAATTGTTGAGCGTGATTTCGCCACCGTTTGCGCTGTAAGTGGTGATAATCAGGTTTCTAAATTCGTTGTTGCCGCCTGATGCCCTTACAACGTCCACAAAATCCTGCGCAAGAAGATTGATCGCCGTGTAATTTGCAACTTCGGTATGGTCCCAAGAACCCTTGCTGTCAAGCATTTCGTTGAAACCTTCAAAGAGCAACTTGTCGTTGTAATTCTTGAAACGTTCCGCAATCTGCCGCCACAATTCCTTGAAACGGGCACTTATTTCGGGATATTTTTCGGGGTTGGAATTGAGCCAACCGTGCGTGCCGGTATCGTGATGCACATTTACAATGCAATACATTCCTTCGTCAATCACGTAGTCAACTACCTGATTCACACGGTCGAGCCACGCCTTGTCGATTTGATTATTTTCGTCCAAATGCGGCCACCACGTTACAGGGATTCTTATCACGTTGAACCCGCGTTTCCTGAAAGTTGCAATCATCTCCCGCGTCGTAATAGGCTCGCCCCAACTCGTTTCCCAATCCTGAGTGGTAACGCATTTTTTGTCGCGCTTGCCCATTGCGTCGAGAGTGTTGCCGAGATTCCAACCAATAGTCATACTATTGACCGCCTCACGCGCCGACTGCATAGTCTGCGATGTTGCCATTGTACTGATTGCCAATACAAAAGCAATTAATAAAATAAGTCTTTTCATAATAATATGTATTACAATTTATACAAAATTATTGCCGTGGGGTGACACCCTCAACCTTAACCTCGACTTTCTCGCCCGAATATTTGACAATTTTGGAGGCGGGAACTTTTTTGAAATCGGCATCAAACTGCCCTGCGGCAACAATTACGCGGATTTCGCGCTCCTGACGCATACCGGGGAACGAACCCTCGCGGGGATGGATGGTCAATGTAGAATTGGCGTTGTCCCAAGTGAAACGGATTTTGGAAAATTCGCCATTTTCGTAGCCATAACCGTCGCCGGCGTCCTCGTAGAGCGTGTAAGAGCCGTCGGCACCGGGATAAATTCGGATTTCGAGTGGTGCGTTTTGGCTCTGTTCGGCGCGGGTGATTCCGGGCGTCATAGGGAGAATAGAGCCGGTTTTCAGGAAAATGGGCATCTGCTCAATGGGACAGGGAATTTCGTATGAATTGCCGCCACGGTATGTCTTGCCGCTAAACAATTCCGTCCAATCGTTGCCCTTTGGCAGATAGACGGTGCGGGATTGTTTTTGGGTTGACTTTTGATTTTCGCGGGCAAAGTCGGTGGGTGTCTTCCAAAATAGGCGGAATCTTGCCGCGCCGGTCTGATGGTTTACGGTTTCGCAAATGATGGGATATTCTTTGCCTTTTTCGAGGTTGATGAACTCATAATACGGCTCGTTGCCAGCGAGTTGCACTTTCAGAGTGTCGCCGTTGAAAATAATCAAACGGCTGTCGAAACTCTTGATTTGGAATTGATATTTACCAGATTCGGGCGCGATGATTTTGCCCTCCCAACGCACCGAATACATACTGTCGGTAACGTATGAGGGACGACCAGTGTACCAATACGCATCCACCTGTGGCTCAACGGCTTCGCGGGTAAGATTTTGGAACTTGTTGTCATTGTAATATTTGGCATTGATGCCGGGCTGTCCGTCGTTGGTCTTGAAAACTTCCGGCGGCACCATCTTGGAAATTTGCGGCGGTGTGTTGTACATATAATCAGTTACAGGACAGACCATTATCTCTTCGCCAAACATATATTGGTCGTCGATATTGCGTACATTGTCATCATCGGGAAAATCCATCGCCAAACCGCGCATCATTGTGTAATCATCAGTGGCACAACGTATTGCCGACGAATAGATATACGGCATCAAGGCGTAGCGGAGTTTGTCGAAACGGGCAAGAACTTTGGTGTACAACGGCATCTCCCACATTTCGCGGGGTGCGTCGCTGCCGTGGCTGCGGAATATCGGCGTAAAACATCCAAATTGGAACATCCTCGTGTAAAATTCTTGGTACGCGGGATCTTTGGCTCCGTAAGTGAACACGCCCTCGTAACTGCCTATCAGAAAAGCACCTATGTCAAATGTCCAAAACGGAATACCCGACATACAGAGGTTCAATCCGGCGGAAATCTGATGGCGATAGACCTCCCAATTTGCACCAATGTCGCCGCTCCACGGAATCGCGCCGCAACGCTGCAAACCCGCAAAGGCACTGCGAGTTAAGATTGTGGTGCGCTTGCCGGGAGTGTTGGCGCGCCAATCGTTGTTTACATAATCGAGCATCACCAAAACGTAAGGATTGAGGTAGCGAGTAAACGAGCCTAAATGATTGGGTTTCATACGTTTCATCTCATATTGATGGCTCTCCTTGGTGAGTGCGTTCATCACGTCTGGCTCAGTGCTATCGAACCACCAAGCGTCAAATCCCTGCGACTTGACACCTTTGTTGAGATAGTCGCAATACAGCCTCATCGCATCGGGATTATAGACGTCAACATAGCGGAAATTGCCCCATCCCAACGGCTCGTAGAGGTAGCCCTTGTTGAGCATATCGAAGTACATCGGACTTTCCACGCCGACGCAGGGCCACACCGAAATCATCGTGTGCAAACCCATCTTGTGAAGGGCGTCGGTCATCTGCTTCGGATTGGGATAACGTGTTGAATCAAAGGACATTCCGCTCCAATGACCGGGTTTCCACCACTCCCAATCCTGCACCATCACATCAAGACCTACATCGCCGTATTTTTGGTAACGATTGGCAACGTCCACCACTTCCTGCTGCGTCTTATAACGCTCCTTGCTCTGCCAATATCCAAACGCCCACAGCGGCAAATTCTGCGCCTTGCCAGTGAGATGTCGATACTCGGCAATTGCGCCGTCGATACTATTGGCAGCAAAGAAATAATAATCGACATTGTCGCCCATCTCGCTCCAAAGTTTCAGAGTATCAGCGTTTTGATTGTCGAATTTGGTGAGGGAATAATTGTCCCACAAGATGCCGTAGCCCTTGTTGCTCACGAGGACGGGATTGATGGCGTTGACGTTGCTTTGGCTCAGGAGAAGTTGCTTGCCACGGTAATTCATAAAACCTTCCTGATGCTGACCGAGGCCGTAGAGAGCGTCGTTGCCCTTCATCAAAAACTTCTGCTCCACGGTGTAACCCTTGTCGTCAAAAGCCTGAATGTCAGCGAAAAACGGCTTGCCAGTTTCGCCCAAAATCACCGTAGAATCCGCACGGAGGAATTGCACCGCGCCATCCGATTTCATTATTTTTACAATCAACTGGTCGGACGAGACAGTGCAAAAATCCTGATTCTCAGATACTTTCACATTCACATCCGACGGATTGTTGAGGACTACGAGGCTGCGCTTGTCGAAAGTGCCGTCTTTCGATTTTTTGGTAACACGCACAGTGTTAGGCGAATAGAACACGATTTTGGAACCGCTGTGGTCGGGCGCGGTGATTTCCACGCCATTTTTTGTAGTGTTGACGGTCATCTCTGGCGCACCACCACACGCCGCCAACAACAACGCAGCGGCAGTAAGAAATTCATATTTTATTTTCAACATAGTATGAATAATTTTTTAGTAATTAGATTTGCGTCAAAGGTAATAATTTTTTTTCGTAATAATCAATTTTTATTTACCTTTGCGAAAACTAAATCCATCATAATTATGAAAAAAATACTTCTATCAACATTGTTGCTGATAATGGCAATAGGCACAATGGCGCAGAATGGCGTGAAAAACGTTACTGTATCCACGGCTGACGAGTTCATCAAGGCCATCGCATCAAACACCAACATCACGCTGAAAGTAAACGGCACTCTCGACATCACTTCCGCTCTCGACAAACTCGACAAAAGCCGCGACATCTCTGACAAGGAAATTGACAATTATCCAAATCTTCCCGCCGGCGTGTATTACTCTCCGGAATATGACGGCAATTCAATTGTAATCCTCAACATCAAAAACCTGACCATCACCGGCGACGCAAAGAGGACGCACATCCAAGCAAAACCATCATACTCCAACGTGCTACTCTTCAACAATTGCGAAAACATCACCATCAAAAACATAAAGGCTGGACACGTGGAGGCAGGTTCTTGCGTGGGCGACGTTATTTCGTTTGAAAAAAGCAACAACATCAAAATCGACAACTGCGACCTCTACGGCTGCGGTGTAAACGGAATTTCGCTGTTCGAGACCGAAAATGCGACCGTAACCAACACCGAAATCCGCGAGTGCAGCGAGAATATGGTTGTTATGCACGAATGTTACGGCGTTACGTTCACCAAATGCTATATGCACGACTGCGGTACAGCCATCGACAATTGGCGCAGCACCGGCATCGCATACAACGACTGCCAAATCATCGGCGAAGACGGCTCCGATTTGTACGATTTTTATAAAGAAAATGCAGACTTCGTGGACGACTACGAAGGCGACGTTGACGACGAATATTATGAAGACGAAGACGAGCGGGCATTTCTGTTGGAGTGCGTTGACGCGGCGTATGACCAATTCAAAGATATGCTTGGCGAAGAATTTGTAAACGGCGTTGTAATCGAAGACTTTGGCGACGAGTCAGGTATGGTGGTATTCCCGGAACAAAAACAAAAATTTGCCGCCGCAATCGCCCAATACGACGAGGATGCCGTATCATTCAAATTTGTGTTTGTGGACGCCATCGACGCGGCAAAGGGCGAAAAGATGTTTTTTGGCAACGGACACATCATCGTCGTAAAGAAAGAAGGCATTTTCTCCTACGAAATCGAGGACAGCAAGGTGGCGTCTGTAACCGTAGTTACCGGTACACAAAACAATGTGAACTATCAGCACGGCAAGACCAAAAACAGCCTGAAAAAATGCACCAAAGCGGAAGCCGACCCACATTTGGAATTTGAGGCCATAAACATCGAAAAAGCCAAGGAAACCGACGAAGAATATCCGTGGGGTTAATTATTTTGAGATTATTGATTTTGCAGTCAATAATCTCAAAAATAATCATTATCTTTGTCCCATCACAAAATCAGAAAACTACAAACATCAATATGTTATCAATCAAAAACTTACACGCCTCGATAGATGGCAAGGAAATCTTGAAGGGCATCAATTTGGAGATAGAGAAAGGCAAGGTATATGCAATAATGGGTCCCAACGGCTCGGGCAAAAGCACGTTGGCATCGGTATTGGCGGGCAACGAAATCTTCAATGTTACGGAAGGCTCCATCACGCTGGACGGCAAGGACTTGCTTGCCCTCAAACCCGAAGAACGCGCCGCTGAGGGCGTATTCCTCGCGTTCCAATACCCCGTGGAAATCCCGGGCGTGAGCATCAACAATTTTATGAAAGCCGCCATCAACGAGCAACGCAAATATCACGGACTCGAGCCAATGCCCGCCCCCGAATTTCTCCGCCTCATCAAGGAGAAAAAAGAACTCGTTGCCCTCGACAAAAAACTTGACGGACGCTCTGTCAATCAAGGATTTTCGGGCGGCGAAAAGAAGAAATTGGAGGTATTCCAGATGGCAATGCTCAATCCCAAAATCGCAGTGCTTGACGAGACGGATTCAGGCCTTGACATCGACGCGCTGAGGATTGTTGCCGAGGGTGTCAACAAATTGAAATCCAACGACAACGCCTTCATCGTAATCACCCATTACCAGCGACTTCTCGACTACATAACGCCCGACGTAGTGCACGTGCTTTACAACGGCAGAATCATCAAGACCGGCGACAAAAATCTCGCCCTCGAACTCGAAAAGACGGGTTACGACGACTTGAAAAAACAGGCGGACGAACTTTACAAATAAACCGAGCCTCCCAAAAAATGGAAACAATCGAAAACATATACAATACCGACCACATCGAGCTCCGCGCCGAAAAAGGCTCGGAATGTCGCCGCGTGGTCATCGCCCAAAACATCCTGCGCGAGGACATCAACGACCCAAAAACGCCGTGGCTCTCTCGCATCTCATTTGAATGGGACCGCTCCGGCAAGCAACACACAGTAAAAATAGATGCCGTGGCGGAGAGCAACAGCATATTGGAATTGCACCTATTCAACAAGATGGATTACGCCGGCGTTGCAAAATTTGACATCGACGTTACCGTACACGACAATTGCAACGTAACGATTTCGGTGGTGTCGCTCGACGGCCATCAGGTGAACACCAACATCAATGTAAACATCCTCGGCGAAAATTCCACCGTAAATCTGCCCGGATTGTTGCTACCCACTGAGGGTGAGAATCTTACGTACCATTCAACAGTAATCCATCAGGCGGGACGCAGCACCACGACCCAAAAAGTGCGCACCGTGGCGGACGGCAACGGCTTCGGCGACTTTTTTGGAATTATCAAGGTGCAGCCCGACGCACAGAAGTCTGTTACTGAGCAAGTTAACAACAATATTTTGCTATCGACAGACGCACGTATCGAGAGCAAGCCGCAGTTGGAAATTTATGCCGACGACGTTAAATGTTCGCACGGCAGCACGACTGGTATGCTCGACCAAGACGCAATATTCTATATGCGCAGTCGCGGCATTAGCGAAAAAACGGCGCAAAACCTTCTCTTGCAGTCGTTTATAGATGAAGTGATTGACAATATCTGCGAAGAACCGCAGTACAAAGAATTTCTCAAAAAAGAAATCGCCAACAAATTCGGAATGAAACTCTAAATATTGTCGTCGGTATATTTCAATTCCAAATCGCGGCGCGCTTCGATTTCGAGGTTGAGGCGTTGGAACTCCTCCAACGATTTTTCCAAAACGAAACCGCTGTTGAGCGACGCCTCGATTTCGGACGAATTGTCGGTGAGTTCGTTGACCTTTGCGCTAATAGCCTTCATACGCTCTATCTTGTACTCCTTGTCGTACTGACCTTGGAGCGCGGCGTAGAGCGCATCATATTTAAGTTTGTCGTCGAGATTGCTCTGCACCACCTTGCGGCGGCCGTCGATGGAATGATTGATTTTCTTGACAATATGGTCGCACTGCAACGCTACAACATTGTCCACAGTGCCTGAAAATTTGCCACGGATTTCGTCGTAAGAATCCAAATAACGACCCCTCTTGTAGCCGACAGCCACCTGACCGTAAGCCTCCGCAATCGCCGAATCAGCCATCATTTCGAGCGACGAAATCTTCTGTCCAATCTCGGCGTTGAAAGCGTTGAGTTGCTCCTTTTTCTGCGTAATCTCGCCCATAAGAGCCTTGATTTTGCGCATATCTTCGGTTTCAATAGCGGGATCCTGTTTGGGTTGAGGTTTGGGCTTCGGGGTCTCTGGTTGACTTTTGATTTCGGGTTCGGTCTTGACGCCCTTGTTTTTGCGAATCTCCCTGCATATAAAATACAATGCGGTGTCTATCGCGCCATATATCAGCAAAAAAACCAACACAACACTTATAAAACCAAAAATATGTCTTGCGGGCTCCGCGCTCACTGTCATCAAAAGCGAAACGATGAACGCAATAAGCGCAGCGACAATACCCGGCACAAACATCGTCTTGCGCAAGTATTGGAGGAAGTTGAGACCAGCGTTTTTATAACTTGCCTTGCCCATCGCAAACAAAGTGCCTAATATGGCTATTAGAAATACTAATTTCATTGGATTTCGTTGTTTAAATTTTCGTGCAAATATACACAATTTAAACACACGTGCAAAAAAATTATTAACTTTGCGCAAAATTTCACAAAACTTTACAAAACAAAATGGACATCAACAAAATCAGGCAGGATTTTCCAATCCTCAACCAACAAATATACGGTCATCCGCTCGTCTATCTCGACAACGCCGCCACGACACAAAAGCCGCAGTGCGTGCTCGATTCAATCATCAGATTCTACACTACTTATAATAGCAACATCCATCGCGGTGTGCATTATCTGAGCGAAAAGGCGACCGAGATTTACGAACAGGCGCGTCAGAAGGTGATGCATTTCATCAACGCCAAGTCGCGCACCGAAATCGTGTTCACCAAGGGCAGCACCGAGGCGATTAATACGCTTGCATTTTCGTTTGGTCAGGCATACATAACCCCCGGCGACGAAATCATCATCTCCGAAATGGAGCATCATTCCAACATCGTGCCGTGGCAGTTGATGGCGGGTCGTCGCGGTGCAAAAATCAACGTACTCCCATTTGACCAAAACGGCGAACTTGTGGAAGGCGCGTTGGAACGCCTCATCAACGAGCGCACAAAGATTATTTGCGTTACATACGTCTCCAATACATTGGGCACTGTCAACGACATCGAAAAAATAATCCGCACCGCCCACGCCCACAATATCCCCGTACTCGTGGACGCGGCTCAGGCGATACAGCACATCAAAATCGACGTCCAGAAGTTGGACTGCGACTTTCTCGCACTGTCGGGACACAAGATTTACGCGGAGACGGGCATCGGCGTACTCTACGGCAAAGAAAAATACCTCGAAGAAATGCCA
This sequence comes from Bacteroidales bacterium UBA3824, assembly GCA_002393195.1. Taxonomy (GTDB): domain Bacteria; phylum Bacteroidota; class Bacteroidia; order Bacteroidales; family UBA3824; genus UBA3824. Next base: position 32,525 of record DGIK01000081.1, read on the forward strand.
CCCTACCAAGGCGGCGGCGATATGATTAAGAATGTAAGTTTTGAACTCACAACGTGGGCAGACCTTCCGCTGAAATTTGAGGCTGGCACGTCCAACTTCGTCGGCGCGGGTTCGCTCCTGACGGCTCTCGAATATGTGGATTCCATTGGTCTCGACAACATCGCCGCCCACGAAAAACAACTCCTCGAATACGCCACCCAAAAGGTGGATGCCATCGGCGGCGTTACAATCTACGGCCGTGCAAAAAACAAGGTTTCCGTCCTCTCTTTCAACATCGACGGCGCACACAATTATGATGTAGGAATGATTCTCGACAAACTCGGCATCGCCGTCCGCACCGGTCAGCACTGCACCGAACCGATAATGAAACATTTTGGCATCCCTGGCACAGTCCGCGCAAGTTTTGCTATGTACAACACCTTCGAGGAAGTCGATAAGTTGGCGGCAGGAATCGAGAGGGCAAAGAAAATGCTGGTGGGTTAAGTTGATAAAAAAAACTTAAAATTACGCCCCTCAAAAAACACCAAAATGACAGCAAATGTAAAGTTCGATACTACTCTATTCCGATACATTTGCTGTCATTTTCATAACACCTTTCTATTAAATATCTCATTATTAGATAGTTACATTATCAATTTTTAATCATTAATTTTTTCCTACCAATATTAAATAATCGTTAAAAGATTAAAGCATTTGTTTCAAAATTGTATAATTCTTACCTTTTTTTATTCTGAATTTTGCAGATGTCAAAACGAAAGTATTGGCACAAGGCGTGTTTTTGTATTCGGAATGCGAAGGCGCATGACTTAATTGTTACAGATTTATTTTAACTACTAATTTAACCAATTTTTTATGAAAACAAATGTGAAGTTTTTAAGGGCATTGCTTCTGATGCTGCCCTTAATGCTGATTCCGATGGCATTGTTTGCGCAGACAGTCAGGGTAACTGGCAAGGTTACCGACGTCTCAAACAACGAAGCTCTCATCGGCGTCAACGTAGTGCAGGCTGGCACGACCAACGGCACTATCACCGACCTCGACGGCAACTACTCTATTGAAGTGCCGTCCAACGCATCCCTGCAATTTTCGTACATCGGCTACGTTTCGCAGACAATAGCCGTAAACGGAAAGAGCTCCATCGACTGCTACCTCAGCTCCGACAACAAGGAACTCGAGCAGGTAGTCGTAGTGGGTTACGGTACACAGCGCAAGGAAGCCGTTACAGGCTCCGTGGCATCTGTAAAGGGCGACGACATGAGGGCTGTAGCCGGAGCGAACATCACCCAAAATCTCCAAGGCCGTGTGGCTGGTGTAGAAATGACCCAGACTTCCTCAAAGCCGGGCGAGACCATGCAGATCCGTATCCGTGGTACGCGCTCCCTCAATGCGAGCAACGACCCGTTGATCGTACTCGACGGCATTCCCTTCGCCGGCAGTCTCTCCGACATCAACCCCTCCGACATCAAGTCGCTCGACATCTTGAAGGACGCTTCCGCAACCGCCATCTACGGCTCGCGTGGCGCCAACGGCGTCATCATCATCACCACAAACCGCGGCAGCGAAGGTCAGAAAGCCAAAATCTCCTACAATGGATACTACGGTGTGAAAAAACTTTTCTCCAAGTTCCCGATGATGGACGGTGCTAAATTTGTGAAACTCCGTGCCGACAGAGGCCAATTCACCAACCAAGTATCTGAGGCAGACAACAACAACATCGACTGGCAGGACGAATATTTCCGCACTGGCATGGTAACAAGCCATGACATCGGCGTTACCGGCGGCACTGCTAAAGGCAGTTATGCTTTTGGCGTTGGCTATTACAAGGAAAATGCGGTAGTTCCATTGCAAGACTTCTCTCGTTTTTCGCTCCGTGGCTCTGTTGATCAGAAGATTGGCGATTATTTCAAGGTAGGCTTCAGCACCACCAACAACTTCTCCATCACTAACGACTGCAACAAGATTTGGGACGTATTGGCTGCATCGCCAATCGTAAACATCGAGAACGAAGACGGCTCTATAAAAGACCGCGTGGACATGGAAGGCGGCCCTCGTTTTGTAGTAACACAGGACAAAGTGGAAGGCCTCGACGACAAGTATGCCGACAAGCGCAAGACATACGGCTCTTACAATACCTTCTACGGTGAGGCTGAGCTTCCTTTCGTTAAGGGGTTGAAATACAGAATCAACGTAGGTCTCAATTTCCGCCAAAGCAACCGTGGCACATACACAGGTGTGGGCGTATTCAGCGGCACTCCTACAGCCAACTCTAACGCATCCGTAACCAACGAGCACACCCAAAACTGGGCAGTAGAAAACCTCATCACATACGACAAAATTTTTGCAGAGAAACATTCCATTAACGCTGTTGTAATGTACAGTGCAGAAGAAAACCTCTACAACTCCTCCAACGTAAGCGTAAGGGACATCCAAGCCGACCACTTCCAGTACTGGAACCTCGGACGCTCGGACGGTACGATTACCATCAACCCTGATTACCAGGGCTACCAGAAGTCTGGACTTATCTCCTACATGGGTCGTGTGATGTACTCATACGACAGCAAGTACATGATTAGCGCCACTGTCCGCAGCGACGGTTCTTCGCGCCTTGCCGAGGGACACAAATGGCACACCTACCCCGCTGTTTCGTTCGGCTGGAATGTCAAGAACGAATCGTTCATGGAAGGCATCAGCTGGCTCGACCAACTCAAGATTCGCGCCGGCTATGGCGAGACTTCCAACCAGTCTGTTGACCCGTACCAGACACTCGGTCTCCTTGCCACATATCCGTACAACTACGGCGGCAAGACAGTATCCGGCTACCGTATCACAAAACTCCCCAACCCCGACCTCGGATGGGAATACTCCACCACATGGAACTTCGGACTCGACATGGCATTCTTCAAAAACCGTCTGAATGTCACGGCAGAGTTCTACACAATGAAGACCAAGGATGTGCTTTTGGCAATTTCGCTTCCCGGCACATCGGGTGTTGAAAGCGTGATGTCCAACGTCGGCGAAACCTCCAACAAGGGTTTCGAGATGAACATCGACGGTACAATTTTTGACAACAAGAACGGCTGGACATGGACTGCCGGAGTCAACTTCTACATCAACCGCAACAAACTTGAAAAACTCGCCTCTGGTCAGACAGAAGACCGTGGTAACGGCTGGTTTGTCGGCAAGCCTATCGACTGTATCTATGACTTCAAGTACGAAGGCATCTGGCAGGAATCTGACGAGGCTGTTCGACAAATTCTTGAACCAGCAGCCGCTCCGGGCGCAATCAGGGTTGCTTATACTGGCGAATACGACGCCAACGGCATGCCCACCCGCGCCATCAACGACGACGACAAGATTCCGCAGAGCATGGAATGTGACCTGCAGGGCGGTTTCAACACAACAGTCGCCTGGAAAAACATCGACCTCAACATTGTAGGCGCATTCAAGGTAGGCGGACGACTCATCAGCACCCTCTACGGCTCGTCGAGCTACCTCAACCTCATGACAACAAAGAACAACAATGTCGATGTCGACTATTGGACGCCGGAGAACACCGGTGCGCGCTACCCGAGCCCCACATCAATCCAGGCTTCTGACAATCCGAAGTACGGCAGCACGCTCGCTTATTTCGACGCATCGTACCTGAAGATTCGTACCATCACGCTTGGCTATAACTTCGACAATCTGAAGGCCCTTAAGAACGCCGGAATCTCAAAGATGAGAGTTTACGCCTCTGTACTCAACCCGTTTGTAATGTTCTCGCCGTACAAGGACGAATCTGGCATGGATCCGGAGACAAACTCTTACGGCAACGAGAACCAGGCTGTAAACTCGGTTTATCAAAAGCGTCTTTTGACTGTAGGCACAAACACTCCGGCCACAAGAACTTATATGTTCGGTGTAAACTTCACTTTCTAAATGCTTAAAATTCAGGAAAAAATGAAAACTAAATTCAGATATCTAACAGTGGCAGCAGTGGCGGCTGCAATGGGACTGTCGGCGTGCAACGACATTCTCGACGAAGAGCCACGCGGCGTTTTCACTCCCGCATTTTTTGGCACCGACCAGGGTGTTGAGGGTGGTCTCGTCGGATTGTACCAGAATTTGAGGTACGTCTATGGCAACATGTACTACTACAACTCGCTCGAAACTGGCACGGACGAGTACACATACGCCCAGAGCGCGGACGGCAACTTCAAGGACGCCGACCTTTCGGGCGTGGGCACTCTCACCTCATCGTCATGCCGCAGCGACGTATTGTGGGGCAACGCTTTCGCAAGCATCAACACCGCCAACAATATCATCAAGAATGGCAAGGAGGGCGGCGCGGCAGAAAGCCTTATCGCCGAGGCCAACTTCTTCAGGGCGTTCAACTACTTCTGCCTTGTGCAGACATTCGGCGGAGTGTCGCTCGACCTCGGTTGCGGTAGGCTCGAACCCAACACCAAGACCGTCAGGTTCAACGTAAGGAACACTGTCCCGGAGGTTTACCAGGTCATCTTCCAGGACTTGAAGTACGCCGCCGAGAAACTTCCGGACAACCCGCGCATTACGGGTACTGTTACCAAAAACTTGGCAAAATTCTTCCTCGCGAAGGCATACCTCACATTCGGATGGTGGCTGGAGAATCCTAACAACATTCCGACCTATCCCGAGTGTAATCGCACAGACCTCGACGGCCACGATGCCAAATGGTACTACGAACAGGCATACACCGTTGCCGAAGAAGTAATCGCCGCCCCTGGTCCATACGGCTTGATGGATACATACTACGACGTCAACCTTGGTGCCAACGACCGCAACAAGGAATGTATGTTCTACGCCGACCATACCGAATCCGACGGCTTCTACAACGGTGGCGACCTCTCATACGCCGGTGGCAATGGCACAGAGCAAGTTACCGTCTGGGCTGCTACATGGAACTACTGTCTTGTAAGGACATACAAGACAAGCGAGGGCTCAATCCTTTCTGAGGACAAAACCACAGAAACTAACTGGGTAGACCCGTTGAAACGCGCCGCTACTCAGTGGGGAGGCCGTCCGTGGACTCGTATGGCTCCTACACAAGAGGTGTTTACCAAGTTTACCGACAAGGATAAGGATTCGCGTTACGACGGCACTTTTGTTACCGTTTACCGTGGCAACTGGGCTAAGGGCGGCGACACGAACGAGGAGTACTTTAATGCCAACCTTATGCCTATTCATAATGACGAGCCTGTCTTGACTTTCTTGCCAGACGCTATCGGCGGCGTGTTCTATCCTACCAAAGGACCGAACCACAAGGATGCAAATGGCAAGTTTGATTCCGATGACAAAAACTGCATTTCGGCAGGTGAAGTTGCTGGACGTGCCGACTGGGTTATCGAACCCGACCACATCAGCCGTTTCGCTTATCCTGGCCTTTGGAAACTCGGTACATACCGCACCGACAATGGCAATGGCCTTGGACAGCCCAATGGCTCGTTGACCCGTCCATTTGTAATCGCCAAGTTCTCTGAGATTTACCTCATCGCCGCCGAGGCTGCTGTCAAGAGTGGCAACAACAGTGCAGCCAAGGAATCTATCAATGTACTCCGTAAGAGGGCTGGAAAGTGGCGTTATTCAAATGCAAACGATGCCGATTATGTGCAGGACTTTTCTGCTGATTTGACTGCTGCAACTCCTGCCACTATCACCATCGACTACGTCCTTGACGAACGTATGCGTGAACTCTTTGGCGAGGGCATCCGTTGGTTTGACCTTGTCCGCACTCAGACATGGGAAGAGCGTGCCGGCACATACACCATCTGCGACCAGAACTCGGATGGCGCATGGGTTAAGCAAAACACCGTAAAACGCACGATTGAAAAGTTCAACTATCTCCGTCCGATTCCAATCGGACAGCTCAACAGCTCGGAGATGACCGATGCCGAAAGGGCTGCGTTCCAGAACCCCGGCTATTAGCAGATGAATCTTCTTTACAAAAAATAACACAAATAGCATAGTAGTCTTCTCATAAATAAGTATTTAAAGTCTTCCCGGTGGATTTTTCAAATATCCGCCGGGATTTTTTTGCACTTTTTAGAAATATTATTTTCTAATTGCAAATTGTTTTTTTACTTTTGTGCCGCTTCAGTTAAAGCTACATCTATAACGAAGAAACCGAGAAGTGAGAAGATTAATTGTTTTTTTGACATTTGCCATTATGGCAATAGTTGTGTCCGCACAACAAGCGAGGTTTTTCGACAGCCAGTACCAGCTGCCGGGAAGCCTTATCGACCGCATATTCCAAGACCCTCACGGCAACGTATGGTTTGCCGGCAAGAGCGGCGCCATCAAATATGGCGGCATCACATTCACACGCGAACAATTGCGATACGCCAACGCACCCTCAGTATCGTGGGTGAAGTGCATGGCATTCATGGACGACGAAAAAATCCTATTTGGCACATCTCGCGGCATCGTACTCAACGACTGCCTCAAAGACACCTTCCAACTCCTGCCCGCATACGTGGACAACGAGATATTCGACAATTACTTCGTATCATCCATCATCAAGTGCGACAAACTCGGCGTATGGCTCGCCACATGCTCCGGCAACGGCATCACGGCATTGTCTGCACAAGACCTCTCGCCCAACAAGGAAATCACCGACCGACTCAATACACTGAGCGACACCAAATATCCCGGCGCACTATACATCGACAGCCGCAACCACCTATGGACATTCAGTTCCGAAGGCAATTTTATCAAGATAGACCTCAACACACTCACCCGACTGGACATCCACCTCGCCGACGGAATCGACAATCCAGTAGTAACCAACGTCGTGGAAGTGGGCAACACGGGCGACCTCGTGATATGCACAAGCCACCACGGAATATTGCGCTACAACGCCAAGGACGACAAGATATACCCAACCAACGCCACGTACGATGCCACAGGCTGCGTAAATGCCGTGCTATGTCCCAAAGGATACGGCACGGGGCGCACCTTCTGGATTGGCACGGAGGAAAACGGGCTCATGCTTTTCGACTACGACACGCAGACCCTCCGACCCACCAAAATCCGCAACGACCGCATTGACCTCCTCAAATGCAAGATACACGACATATTCCAAGACCGGCACGGCAACATCTGGGCAACCGCCTTCCAAAAGGGCGTAGTGATGATACCAAAATCGGCGGCGATATACTCCACCAACAACCAACGCATGACCACCGGCGACACCAAAGAAAACCTCACATTCCTGAGCATCCCGGTGAGCGAAGGCAACGCGCCCAACCTCGGCCCCGTAACATCAATAGCGGGCAAAGATGGCATCGTATGGGCTGGCACTGACGGCGGCGGAGTTATAAGCATCGGACACGGCGGCATCAAAAAGTTGGTATGCAATGCCCAAAACGGTCTCCCAAACAACCAAGTAACCGCCATTGAATCCGACAACGCCGGCAATCTATGGATAGCAACATTCAACGGCGGACTCTCGCGCATATCGCAATCTGGCAAAATCTCCACGCCATACACCGCACCCGAATACCAAAAGACATCCGCAATGGCATTTGACTCGGTGCACAACACTCTATACGTAGGCACATTAGGATACGGCACACACGCCATCAGGCTCATCAACGGCAACGCCGACTCCATATACAACATCCCCTACCCTCAATGGGTGCACAAGATTTTGGTGACTTCTGATGGCGACGTCATTGTCAACAGCAAGGCAACCCAAACATCATCAAGCATCAATTATGAGAAAATCAACCAAATAACATACGAGCCGTGCAATTCGTCGGCGGAAGACTCGCAGCACAACATCTACCTCGGCGGCGAAGATTGGATATGCAAATACAACACCCGGAGCGACTCGCTCACATTCCTCGACCAAACCGGGCTAAAAGGCTCTGTGCAAAGCATGACCACCGACAGATACGGCAACCTTTGGTTCACGACGCAAGACCAACTCGTGCACTATTCCGACAAGGAAAAACGTTTTGAGACCTTCGCCACCATCGACGGACTGCCGAGCAACGAATTTTGCTTCAACGCCATCTATCAAAACCCCGACGGCATCATCTACATCGGCACCAACAGCGGAATGGTGGTATTTGACCCGCAGGAAGGCCTCCAAAAGCCCAACCTCGACGCCGAGATATATTTTAGCGGGCTATCCGTGGCGGGCGACAACATCACCTTCCACGGCAACGCAAACATCATCGACGCCCCCATCAACTACGCCAGCCGAATCATGCTCAATCACAGCCAAAACAGGTTTACCCTCCAATTTGGCATCAACGAATACATCAACCAGCACCGCATCAGATTCAAATTCAGGCTCAAAGGATTCGACGACCACTGGTACGACGCAAGGCAGATGTCGCGCTCTATATCATTCACCAACATTCCAGAAGGCCGCTACACATTGGAAATCAAGGCTTTCTTCACCAACAACGAGCAACACTCCATCGCAAGAAACATCGACGTCATAGTATTGCCGCCGTGGTACAATTCGTGGTGGGCGTACATCATATACACGGCTATCATCATCGCAATACTGATGTCTGTAAAAGCCGTAGTGAAAAACCGCCTCACCCTCCGTCAACAGCAAGAAGAAAACAACAAAAAGGAAATGCGCCTGCAAATGTTCACCAACCTCTCGCACGAAATCCGCACTCCCCTATCGTTGGTGGAGACACCGCTCAACTCCCTGTTGGAAAACGAAACCGACAAGAAAAAATCGGCGATACTGCAACTGATGAAACGCAACGTGCAGCGCGTAACATCGCAACTAAACCGCATCATCGACATACGCAAAATAGACAACCATAAGTTTGTGCTTAAATTCCAAAACACCGGCATTGTGGATTTCATCAGCGATATTGTAAAGTCATTTGACCAACTATCCCTCACCCACAACATCAACATCAACCTCCACGCCGACAGCCCAGACCTCGTGTTTGCCTTCGACCCCTTCAACCTCGACAAGGTGGTCTTCAACATACTGTCAAACGCATTCAAATTTACGCCCGACGGCGGTTTCATCAATATCACAATCAAAAAGGAAGACCAACAACAGCCTCAATTTGTAATCGTAAAAATAGAAAATTCGGGCAGCAGCATACCCGCCGGTGAACTCGACAAGGTGTTTGAACGTTATTATCAGACCTCCAACAACCACCTCAACGAAGGCTCCGGCATCGGCATGCACCTCTCCAAAATGATTGTGGAGGCTCACAACGGCTCCATCCGCGCATCCAACACGGAACACGGCGTGGAGTTTGAATTTACACTCCCCTACTTTCTCATCGACGAAGATACAGACGGCAACAATCAAAACACCCCGCAAAACACATCCACAGAACATTTCATCGACATCAAGCAGGAACAATCTGCCGACACGGCTACCAACAAAAACCTGCGCAAAATCCTCTTCATCGACGACGACACCGAGTGGACAAGCTACCTCTCGATTGCACTGAGCGACACATTCAATACTATAGTCTGCAACAAGCCTGAGACGGCGATGTCGATGATCATACAATGCGAACCCGAGGCAGTAGTTACCGACCTCGTAATGCCATCGATGAACGGATACGAAATTTGCAAAAAAATACGCCAAACGCCGCAGACAAGCCTTCTGCCGGTCATAGTGTTAACATCCGAAAGCGACGAAGAAAGCCGCCGCATCTGCGTAGAAATCGGTGCCGACCATTACCTTACCAAACCAGTAAGCCTCAATATATTAAGGAGTTCCATCTCCAATGCAATCAAGATACGCCAACAACTCAAAAACCGTATCACAGCCGACGTCCGCGCCGGCAAAAACATAATAGACGCCGAATCGCCCGACTCGGTATTGATAAAAAAAGTAACCGACGCAATACTCGACAACCTCGGCAACAGCAGTTTTGGCGTCAACGAATTGAGCGCAATGATTGGCATCAGCCGCGTACACCTCAACCGCAAACTCAAAGAACTATTGAACATAACGCCCGTAAACCTCATCAAGACCATCAAGATGAAACAGGCGGCGAAACTCCTCATCGAAAGCCGTCTCAACGTCGCCGACGTGGCGTACAAGCTCGGATTCTCGAGCCACAGTTATTTTTCGAGCCATTTCAAGGAGTATTTTGGAATGTCGCCCACAGAGTTTGTAGCCAAGTACACCAACCCCGAAAACCACGAAGATTTTGAAGATTTGGTGCGGTAGGCAAAAAAATCGCAGAAATGTCAATTAACATCTCCACAAAAAAATAATGCATAACCAGCCCCACACGAAGCCGATTATGCATTATAAATTATGCATTATGCATTATGAATTACGCATTGAAATTGGCTATCTGTTTCTCCAATGCCTCAATTTTGACGAGGGCGTCGGCTTGTTTCTGTTTTTCGCGCTCAACCACTGCGGCGGGCGCACCAGAAACGAAACGCTCGTTGCTGAGTTTTTTCTCCACGGAGGCGAGGAAACCGCGAGTGTAGTCGAGTTCGGCTTGGAGTTTTTTGATTTCCTCCTCAACATCCACGCTGCCAGACATCGGGACAAAATATTCCACATTCTTGGCTACGAAAGTCTTGCTTCCGGGCTTTGCCTCATCGGTGCGAGCCAATGCGGAGAGGTTGCAATGCTTGATGACCACGCTGTCGAAATAGCCGTCGTACTCGCCATCTACAAGACGTGCAAATACCTCGATGGCGTTCTTTTGTGCGATTTGGCTTTCCTGACGGATGGCGCGGATTTTGGCGATTACGTCCTTGGCGGTCTCAAACCTGTCGAGCAATTTTTCGTCATAATTCTCAGCCTCGGGCATCTGCGCAACCATGATGCTCTCGCCGTCTTTGCGGGGCTCCAAGAGTTGCCATACCTCCTCCGTAACGAAGGGGATAAACGGATGCAAAATCCTCAGCAACTTGTCGAAAAATCCAACTGTTGCGTCGTATGTAGCCTTGTCGATGGGCTGTTGGTATGCGGGCTTTACGCTCTCCAAATACCACGACGAAAATTCGTCCCAGAATAGTTTATATACTGTCATCAACGAATCGCTCAGGCGGTACTCGGCAAACATCTTGTCAACGTCGGCGATGGTCTTGTTCAATTTGCCGGCGAACCACTCGATCGCCTTCTTTGCGGATTCGGGCTGCGGGATGTTGGCGTCAACGCTCCAACCCTTTACGAGGCGGAATGCGTTCCAAATCTTGTTGGTGAAATTGCGACCTTGCAGGCAGAGGTCGTCGTCGTAGAGGAGGTCGCCGCCAGCGGGCGAGCAAAGCAACATGCCGATACGCACGCCGTCGGTGGAATATGTCTCCATGAGTTTGAGCGGGTCGGGGCTGTTGCCGAGCGATTTGGACATCTTTCTGCCAAGTTTGTCGCGGACGATGCCGGTGAAATACACATTGCGGAATGGAACGTCCTTCATGTATTCCTCGCCAGCCATTATCATGCGAGCCACCCAGAAGAAGATGATGTCGGG